>JAQGMY010000485.1 GCA_028292105.1 Ramlibacter sp. | reverse complement strand
CGCTGTTGCGCTGGAAGGCACGCGGATCGGCAGCGGCCTGCTTGGCGCGATGGTGAAGACCGCCCAGCTCGCGGTCCATGCGGGCCAGTTCCTCGTCGCCGCAGATCAGCTTCTCGGTCGTCGAGCGTGCCTTGGCGCAATCGAACGAGGGCGAAGTCCGGCGGGCCACGGCGGTCTCTCGCGGGACTGCCGGGGCCACCGCAGGGGGCGGTGTCGCCGCGCTGCGGTGGGGGGGTGCGGATGGCGCGGCGGCCACCAGCGGCGGCGCATGCACCACCGGCGGCGGCGGCGCATGTACCGCGGCTGGCGGCGCATGCACCACAGCCGGAGGCGGGGCCGGCGCATGCACAGCCGGTGGCGGTGGGGGCTCCACCCGCGCGACCGGCGGAGAAGGCATGACCGGCGGCGCAGGCGCCGCCTGTGCCACTTGCACGGGCGGCGGCGCGGCCTGCACCGGGGCCGCAGCAGGCGCAGCCTTGGCGACCGCAGCGACACCACTGCCGCCCGTGGCTTGAAGCACCGTCGTGAGCCCGCCTTGCGCGAACTTCGTCTTTTCGTGGTTGGCGCCATAGCGGGCCGTGTAGGCCTCGAGGCTGGCGCTGTAAAGCCGCTCGGCCCGCTCGAACAGCTCCCTGGACTTCGGCGCGCCCAGGGCAGCCACGTTGGCGTAGTGCCGACCGAGCTGGTACATGGAATCGGCCAGCGCGATCCGCTCGTTGCCGGCCAGCGACGCAGCCTGGCGGCAGGCGTTGAGGAACACGACTTCCGCGTCCCGCGCGCGGCCTGACGCCGCCGCTTCCTTGCCGCTCAGGATCATCGCGGCGACTTCGCCGGCCGACGCCGTTCCGCCCTTGGGCAAGAGGCTTTCGCGGCCGTCGCCGTCATCGCTCTTGGCGAGCATGGGCGCCTGCTCGCAAGTACCGGGAGGAGCAGCGATGGCAACGGTGGGCGTGGCGGCTGGCGCGCCCATGGTGCTGGTGCTCGCCGCCTGCGCCGGCGGCCGCGGCTGCGCGTGATTGCCGTCCTTGAAGCTCATCACGCCCCAGACGCCGCCGGCCACGCCGACGGCCAGTCCTGCCGCGAAGAGCGTTCCCTTTTGCCAGTTGATCGCCATGCTCCGGAAGGTACGGGAGCCGGCGGCGCCGCCAGGAGGGACGGCGCAGCCTCGCACGGACAGACCCCTCCTACGTGGCGGCGCGTGAGCGCGCGCGCTCTTCCTCCTGCAGGCGCAGCACGCGGCGCTGGACCTTGCCCGTGGTGGTCATCGGCAGTGCCTCGATGAACTCGATCTCCTTCGGGTATTCGTACGGCGCGAGCTTGCCCTTGACATGCGACTGCAGTTCGGCGACCAGGCGGGCCTCGAACCCGGGGCCGTGGCGGGCGGCCTGCTCCAGCGCGACGCCTGGTGCGAGCACGACGTACGCCTTCACCAGCGCGCCGCGCTCGGCGTCCGGCTTGGGCACCACCGCCGCGTTCGCCACGGCGGGATGCTTCACCAGGCAGTTCTCGATCTCGCTGGGCCCGATGCGATAACCGGCGGCCTTGAAGACGTCGTCGGCACGGCCCTGGTACCAGAGGTAGCCGTCGGCGTCGCGGGTGGCCAGGTCCCCCGTGCGGCACCAGTCGCCGGTGAACTTGCGCTGCGTCGCAGCCTCGTTCCTCCAGTAGCCGAGAAAGAAGATCGGGTCCAGGTCGCCATGCGCGTCGTAGCGGTTCACCGCCACGTCGCCGGGCACACCGGGGGCGCATTCCTTGCCATCGTCGTCGATGACGGCAACCCGATGGCCTGGATAGGGCCGGCCCATGCTGCCGGCGCGCGCCGGCCAGCCGACGCCGGCATCGGTCCTGCCATTCATGGCGCAGTTGCCGACCACGTAGTTGATCTCGGTCTGGCCGAACATCTCGTTGACCGTCACGCCCAGTTGCTCGCGGCAGTACGCGAACACCGCGTCGCCGACGGCTTCACCTGCGCTCATGATCGCCTGCAGCTTCAGGTCGAACTGCTCGCGCGGCCGCGGATAGGCCTTCATCATCGCCTTGAGCGCGGTCGGAAACAGGAAGGTGTGCGTGACACCCTGCTGCTGCAGCAACGAAAAAGCCGCCTCCGCACTGAAGCGGCCGTTGAAGGCGACGATGGGGCGGCCGAAGTACAGGCTTGGCAACAATGCATCCATCAGCCCCCCCGTCCAGGCCCAGTCCGCCGGCGACCAGAATACGCTGCGCGATTCTGTTGCCGGCAGACTGGGCGCTGCCCGGGATGTGCCCGCCCCCACCCCAGCCCTCCCCCGCGCGGGGGAGGGAGCTCCCCGCCCTGGCGAGGGATCGAACCCTAACCAGTTCTGGCTGCACACGAACCCGGGCAGGTTCCCGATCAATGCGCGGTGCGGGATCAGCGCCCCTTTCGGCGGCCCGGTCGTCCCGCTGGTGTAGATCAGGATCGCGCCCTCGTCGGCGCTCGTCTCGACCATGCTGAACCCGGTCGACAGCGACGCCCGCTGCGCCTCCCATCCCACGTCCGCCTGCGCCGCGGCCGCACCGATGCCGACGACCGTGCGCACGCACGGACACTGCGCCCGCACCTGCGCGATGTTCGCGATCGAACTCTCGTCGCAGATCGCCACCACGGCTTCGCTGTCCTGGAGCCGGTACTCCAGGGCGTCCGGGCCGAACAGCATCGACAGCGGCATGGCGACCGCGCCCATCTGCAGCACCGCCATGTAGGCGATGGCGGTCTCGAAGCGCTGCGGCATCACGATGGCCACGCGGTCGCCGCGCCTCACCCCCAGCCGCGCGAGCAAGTGGCTCATCGCACCCGCCTCGCGCTGCAAGGCGCCGAAGCTCAAGACCGCGGCACCCGAAGCGGCGTGCGCGCGGATCGCGATGCGCTCGCCGTCTTCGGCCGCCCAGCGCGCGCAACACGCTTGCGCGATGTTGAAGCGCTCCGGCACCTGCCAGCCGAAGCCGCGGTGCATGCTGGCCCAGTTGTCCCTGCCTTGACTGGCGCTCACCCGCTCTCCCGCCGGCCCGCCCCGAGGGAGGCCGGCCCCCTCCGGCGGCAGCGAACGCGCGTGAGCGTGGGGGTCCATATTCCTCCTTATCATCGAGCGAATGTACCAACCGAAGCGCATCGCCCGCAGCGAGTTTGTCCCGATCCGGAACCTGCGCTACCACGTGCGGGTGTGGGGCGAACCGGGTGGCGGCCGCGTGCCTCTGGTGATGGTGCACGGCTGGATGGACGTTGCCGCTTCCTACCAGTTCGTCGTGGATGCCTTCGCGCACGACCATTACGTGATCGCACCGGACTGGCGCGGGTACGGGCTGACCGCCCTCGCCGGGGCGCCCCAAGAGGCCGAGGGCCCGCTCGGGGGGCAGCGAAGCTCCGGGGCCACATCCATGGGGGCCGCGGACAACTACTGGTTCCCCGACTACCTGGCCGACCTGGACTTCCTGCTCGATCACTACGCGGGCGACACGCCGGTGCACCTGGTGGGCCACAGCATGGGTGGCAACATCGCGATGATGTATTCCGGCGTGCGGCCGCAGCGCATCCGCTCGCTGGTGAACCTGGAAGGCTTCGGCATGCCGGCCTCGCTGCCCTCGCAGGCGCCGCGCCGCTACGAAAAGTGGATCGACCAGTTGAAGTCCCTGCACCGCGGCGAACTGGCGCTGAAGAGCTACGACAGCGCCGACGGCGTGGCCCAGCGGCTGATGAAGACCAACAAGCGGTTGACCGAAGACAAGGCGCGGTGGCTGGCGCAGCACTGGGCGCGGCAGGAAGCCGACGGCAAGTGGCACATCCTGGGTGACGCCGCCCACAAGGTCATCAATGCCAACCTCTTCCGGGTCGACGAGTCCCTGGAGCTCTACCGCGGCATTCGCGCCCCGGTGCTTGCGGTCGAGGCGAGCGACGACAGTCTCGGCCAGTGGTGGCAGGGCAAGTACACCCTGGCGGAGTACCACGAACGTTTGAAGGCGGTCCCTGACGTGCGGCTGGGCTGCATTGCCGATGCCGGCCACATGCTGCACCACGACCAGCCTCAGGCGCTGGCTGCCATGGTCGAGGACTTCCTGGCTGCCAATCCGGCTTAATGCGGTCGAAAGAATCTCTGCAGCGGCTCTAACCGTGAAATTTTATGCCTGGGGCAGATTTGCAACCATCTGCTCGTAACAGGACTTGCCGTAGGAGCCGTCCTACCCCATAGTCAGCCATCTTCGATAACGGGGTGACTCATGTGGAAGTCGGCTGTGACCGCTCTCATCGCGGCTGCAACGTTTGGTCCGGCCCTCGCCCAGACCGATGAGTTCGAGCAGGGGATGGGCACGATGTGGGAAGTGCTGTGGCACCAGAGTGGCACGCCAACCCGCCTGGTCCGCTGGGAACAGGAGATGAAGGTCCGGGTCTTCGGCGTGAACATGGCCGCCCACAAGCAGCACACGCTGCAAGCCCTGCGGGACGTGGCCGCGGAGGCCGGCGTCAGGATCACCGACGTCAGCGACCGCCCCGACGCGGCCCAGGTGGCCAACGTCAGCATCGAGATCACGCCGGACACCATGCTGGAAGAAAACCAGCCCTGCGTGACCTACCTGAATTTCCAGACCGAAACCCGCATCGACTCGGCCGCCATGCAGATGCGCAACCGCGATGCCTGGCGCTGCGCCTACCACGAGGCGATGCATGTGATGGGCGTGCGCGGCCACCCGGCCGGCAAGACCGTCCTCAGCTACTTCCCGACCAAGGTCGACGGCCTGCTGCCGCTGGACAAGGCCATGCTGCGGGCCTGGTACTCGCCCAGGATGCGCGCCGGCATGACCCCCTTCGAGGTGCTGCCCGTGCTCGGCGACGAACTGGTCCAGACCATGCCGGACCCGGTCAAGGCCGGCCAGGCGCGCGACAAGTTCTTCGGCAAGACCATAGAGCAGATGCAGGCCTTCGCCGACGGCAAGGGCGACGTGCCGATGATCGTCAAGCGCTCCGGCAAGTCCACCGACGAAGGCATCCGCTTCGGCCGCATGGAAATGAGCTACTTCCTCGGGGTGGCCTATCTCGAGGGCGTGACCGTCCCGCAGGACCCGAGCCAGGCCGTGCGCTGGCTGCAGCGCGCCGCCAACATGGGCAGCCGCACCGCCCAAGCCCGCCTCGGCGCCACCGCCCGCTGAGCCATCGGTTCTCCATGCACGGGGCCTTCGGGCCCCGTTTGTCTTTGCGTCCTTGCACCGCGGCCGGGCTTGCGCGCCGGGACGGCATGACAAAATGGGGGACTGCACCCGCTGTGCCACGCACGGCGGAACCCAACACCAAGGACACGAATCATGGACGCCGAACGCATCAACCTCATCGGTACGAAC
>JAQGMY010000442.1 GCA_028292105.1 Ramlibacter sp. | reverse complement strand
CCCGGGATGCTGCGGCGCCGCTTCTTTCCTTAATGGATTGGTATGCGCTTTGCGCGCCGTTGCGGCATTCGTTGTACTGGCATGCGCCTTGCGAAACGGACTTGTCATCGCGCAACCTGCGAATGGCTCAAGCAAAGGGGCGGCCTCGCCTCTTGTAGTTATCAAGCATTGGAAAGAAGCATGGACAAACTCAAGAATGTGCGGCTGCTGATCATGGCGAGTGCAGTCACGCTGACCGCCTGCGGCGGCAACGGGGACGATCCTGTGGCTGCGGCGCCTGCGCCAGCGCCGGTGCCGGGCGAGCCCGCGGCGCCGGCTCCCGCGCCGGTCTCCGCCACGGTTCCCACGATCCCGCCCGCGGTGGTCAGTGCGGCGGCCAAGATCGCGGCCGACTCGCAGGTGCAAGCCCTGCTGGCCGACCAGAAGACGCCGGCGGCCGCCAAGGCTCGCTGGCACCAGTTCCTGGAGCTCGTTCGCATCGCCTCGCCCTCGCGCGCCGAGAACCGCCTCGTAGCGGAGATCCACACCCGCATGGTCAAGGAGTGGGGCTTCTCGCCCACCGAAGTGAAGACCCGCGCGGACGGCATCATGTTCGGCACCGATGTCAACGTTGTCGACGGCTCCGCCGTCTACAACGCCTGCGTCGAGATCAAGGGCTCCTACTCCAGCACCGCCGGCGCACAGCACTACAAGGGCGAGTTCCCCAAGGTGCTGCTCGAGGGCCACATCGACGTCGTCAACCCCGAGGAGCTGCCGCCTGCCAGCAACCCGTACAACGCGCTGAAGCTGCAGGCGTATTCCGGCGCCGTCGTCGAGACGCCGCAGCAACTCGCGGCCATCCCGGACGAAGTGCACTTCGACGCCAACAGCCGCGTCATCGAAGACGCGAACTACACCAAGGCCAGCCAGTGGTTCGCGAACACCGCTGCGGCCACCTCCGGTGGCGGCGTGCGCATCTATGTGCCGGGCTACGGCGACATGATCAGCAGCACCTCCAACGGCTTCGTCCTCGCGGCGGCCATGAAGAAGCACAAGATCAAGCCGGTGTACGACGTCTGGATCTGCGGCAGCGCGGGCGAAGAAGGCAAGGGCAACCTGGCCGGCATGAAGCAGCTGTTCGGTTTCGACCAGGACCTGGGCACCGGTTCCAACCCGCTGAACTTCGTGTCCTATAACGGCCTGGAAGGCGGCGGCGCGGTCAACTTCCTCGGCAGCTACCGCTTCGAGATGAAGTTCAAGGCCCCTGCGACCCCCGGCCCGAACGCGCCCAGCGCCGTCGAAGCCATGGCGGCGAGCATCGCCAAGATCGCCGACCTGAAGACGCCGTCCGAACTGCGTGCCGATGCACCGCGCACGACCTACACGGTGGGCCGTGCCAGCTGCGAAGCGCCGGCTGCAGGCAGCAATGTCGTGCCCAGCTGTTCCCTCGAGGTCGACATGCGTTCGCCGCAGACACCGACGCTCAACGAGATCCGTGCCGGCATCGAGCCCACCTTCCAGGCCGGCGTCTCCGCCGAAAACGCCCGCTACGGCATTGCCGACGCGAGCGCCCAGGCCGTGACGAAGGAACAGATCTGGTACGGCCTGCGCCCCGCCTTCGAGCTGAAGGACGCGAACAACCCGGCCACGCACGCCGGTCTCCAGTCCGGCATCGCGACGGGTGCCTCGACCGCGACCACCCTGAGCACGGGTTCGAGCAGCCTGAACGACAACGTCCCGGCGAACACCGGCATCCCGACGTACAACTTCAGCCTGAACTCCGTCGTCGGCGGCGGTGGCGGCCACGCGTTCTGGGAATGGGGCACCCGCGGCAACCCGGAAACGGAAGTCCAGCGCATGCACCGCGTGCTGACCGCCATCCTGATCCAGTCCGGCTTCCATGCGGCTGATGGAACCATCGTCGCCCCGTCCGCAGGCCCCATGGGCAAGCGCACCCGCGAAGTCAATCGCTAAGCAGAAGGAGTCCGATTCATGAAAAAGACCATTGCATCGCTCGTGTGTTTCGCGGGCCTGGCGCTCGCCAGCGTGTCCTCGTTCGCACAGCAAAGCGGCACGGTCCTGGTGGAGTTCCAGGGCCCGGGCGGCCACAGCAGCAGCAACTACGGGCGCACCAGTGCCTTGCACGCCGCCGGCCGCACGGTGATCCTGCTGCGCCAGTCCGGGATGCCGGCGGGTAGCTATGTGATCACGAACCTGACCGGTGGCAACTCCGTCAACAGCATTGCCTCCGATGGCCTCATCGAAGTCAGGCTGTCGGCTGCGGACGCCACCGCCTACCAGGGGCTGGTGACCAAGGTGACGGCGGCTGCCAAGGCCGGCGCGGACGCCGAGAACGCGTTTCGCAACGTCAAGGCGGGTGACCTGACCGCCGGCGCCCCTGCGACGATCCGCTACAGCGTCACGCCCAAGTGACGTGAGGTGAAGTGAAATGAAAAAAGGCGCGGTTCACACCGCGCCTTTTTCGTTGGGGCAGCGCCTTACTTGTTGAAGTCTTCGGCCGGCGCGTCGGACGGTGTCTTCAGCAGGCCGCTCAGGATGGTGCCCATCTTCAGGTTCACGCTGGTGTTCTTCGGCGGGATCGGCTGCAGGAACCACTTGGTGTACAGCAGGTTCAGCTCGCCCGACTTGATGGCGCCGCGGATGTAGTCGTCGACGGCCTTCTTGAACTTCGCGTCGTCCTTGCGCACCATGATGCCGATCGGCTCGACGTTGAGCGTCTCGCCCACGATCATGTAGTTGCTGGGACTGGCGGAGGCGGCGATCAGGCCGGCCAGGATGTTGTCGTCCATCACGAAGGCCTCGGCGCGGCCGGACTCCAGCAGCAGGAAGCTGTCGGCGTGGTCCTTGCCGTAGACGTCGGTGAACTGGATGCCCTGGGCGCGCTTGTTCTTGCGCAGCAGCGCCACCGAGGTGGTGCCGGTGGTGGTGGCGACGGTCTTGCCGTTGAGGTCCGCGACCGACTTGATCTTCGAGGTGGTCTTCACCGCCGTGCGCACTTCGGTCACGTACGTGGTCAGCGCGAAGGACACGTCCTTCTGGCGCGTGGCGTTGTTGGTGGTGGAGCCGCACTCGATGTCCACCGTGCCGTTCTGCACCAGCGGGATCCGGTTGGCCGACGTGACGGGCACGTATTCCACCGAGGTGCCGGGCAGCACCGACTTCAGGATGCGCTGGCACAGTTCGACGTGGTAGCCGGTGAACTGGTTGT
>JAQGMY010000457.1 GCA_028292105.1 Ramlibacter sp. | reverse complement strand
TCGGGGATGGGCACCGAGAAGACCACGCCCAGCGGGTTGGTCTTGGTCATCTTGCCGTCGATGACGCCGGCCAAGTACGCGCCCTCGTAGGTGCGGCTGTCGTAGGTGCGCAGGTTGTCGGCGGTCTTGTAGCCGGTGGCGTGCTCGAACTTGACGGCCTTGTTGTCGGCGGCCACCTTGAGCATCGGCTCCATGTAGCCGAAGGTGGTGCCGAAGATCAGCTTGTTGCCCTGGGCCACCATGTCGCGCATCACGCGCTCGGCGTCGGCCGACTCGGGCACCTTCTCGACGAAGCTGGTCTCGATCCTGTCGCCGAACTCCTGCTGCACCGCCTTGCGGGCGTTGTCATGGGCGAAGGTCCAGCCGCCGTCACCGACGGGGCCGACATAGGCGAAGGCGACCTTCAGCTTGGCCGGCGGCGGCGGCGCGGCGGCCGCGGGTGCGGCGGCAGGAGCTGCCGCCGGAGCCGGCGCGGGAGCTTCCTGCTTGCTGCAGGCGGCGAGGCCCGCCACGACGGCGGCCAGGGCCGCGGCCTGGAGCAGGGAGCGTTTCTTGCTGTCGATCATTGAATCCCCTCGGTGAGAACGTTTTGCCACAAAGCCGGATTATGAGCCGGGATAAAAAGGTTTTCCAAGCGACGCCGGCATGTTGACCCGGATCCATGCCGGGTTGCGCGAGATCAGCGCCAGCACCACGATGGTGGCAACGTAAGGCAGCATCGTGAGGAACTCGCTGGGCAGGTCGACGCCGCTGCCTTGCAGGTGGAACTGCAGCATCGTGACGCCGCCGAACAGGTAGGCGCCAAGCAACACGCGTGCGGGGCGCCAGGTGGCGAAGGTCGTGAGCGCCAGCGCGATCCAGCCGCGGCCGGCCACCACGCCTTCCACCCACAAGGGCGTGTAGATGATCGAAAGGTAGGCGCCGGCCAGCCCGCACAGCGCACCGCCGGCGACCACGGCCATCAGCCGGATGCGGCGCACGGGGTAGCCCAGGGCGTGGGCGGACTCCGGCGACTCGCCGACCGAGCGCAGCACCAGCCCGGCGCGCGACTTGTCGAGGAACCACACCAGCCAGATCGCCAGCGCGATCCCCGCGTACACCATCGGGTGCTGCCGAAACAGCGCCGTGCCCAGCACGGGAAGGTCCCCCAGCAGCGGCACCGAAAAGTGCGGCCGCTGCGGCAATTTCTCCTGCACGTAAGCGATGCCGGCAAAGGCGGAGAAACCGGCGCCGAACAGGCTGAGCGCCAGCCCCGCGGCGTACTGGTTGGTGTTCATCCAGATCACGAGCAGGCCGAACGCTGCCGCCAGCAGCGCGCCCGCGCCCATGCCGGCCGCGAACCCGAGCCAGTCGTTGCCGGTGTGGACCACGGTCGCGAAGCCCGCGATCGCAGCGCAGAGCATCATGCCCTCCGCACCGAGGTTCACGATGCCGGCTTTCTCGTTGATCAACAGGCCCAGCGCCGCGATCGCCAGCACCGTGCCGGCGTTCAACATCGAGCCGAAGAGGAGTGCGTAGGTGTCCATCTCAGGCTCCGGAGGGCAGCGCGCGCTGGAAGCGGAAGCGGTAGGCGATGAGCGTGTCGCAGGCCAGCAGCGTGAACAGCAGCAGGCCCTGGAACACGCCGGTGAGTGATTTCGGCAGTCCCAGCCGCGACTGCGCCAGCTCGCCGCCGATGTAGAACATGCTCATGAGGATGGCCGAGAAGATCATGCCCACCGGGTGCAGCCGGCCGACGAAGGCCACGATGATGGCGGCGAATCCGTAGCCGGCCGGCACGTATGGCGTGAGCTGCCCGATCGGCCCGGCCACTTCCAGCGCACCGGCCAGGCCGGCGGCACCGCCCGACACCAGCAGCGCCACCCACAGCGCCTTGCGCGAAGAGAAGCCGGCATAGCGGGCCGCCGCCGGCGCCAGGCCGCCGACCTGCTGGGCGAAGCCCGCGCGGGTGCGAAACAGGAAGATCCACAAGGCGACGACCCCGGCCAGTGCCACGAACACGCCGATGTTCACGCGCGACCCGGTCGCCAGCTTGGGGATCTGCGTCACCGCGGCGAAAGTCCTGGTCTGCGGAAAGTTGTAGCCGGCCGGGTCCTTCCAGGGACCGAACACCAGGTAATTGAGCACCAGCGTCGCCACGTACACCAGCATCAGGCTGACCAGGATCTCGTTGGCATTGAAGCGGTCGCGCAGCAAGGCGGTCAGCGCGGCCCATGCCATGCCACCGGCCACGCCTGCCAGCAGCACCGCGATCACGATCAACCGGCTGGTGTCCTTGCCCGCCAGCAGCGCCACGCCACCCGCCACCACGGCCCCGATGACGAACTGCCCTTCGGCTCCGATGTTCCATACGTTGGAGCGAAAGCACACCGCCAGCCCCAGCGCGATCAGCAGCAGCGGCGTGGCCTTCACCAGCAGTTCGCCGATGCGGTAGCCGGAGCTGAGGGGCTCCCAGAAGAAGACCTGCAGCCCCTTCACCGGGTCCTTGCCGAGCGCCACGAACAGCAGCGTGCCGAGCAACACCGTGATGGCCAGCGCCAGCAGCGGCGAAGCCACGCCCCAGAAGCGCGAGAGCTCCGGCCGGGGTTCAAGCTTGAACATGGTCCACTTTCCGTTGTTCCAGGCGCCCGCCCCACAGGCCGCTCATCCACTCGCCGATCAGCGAAACCGTGGCCTCGGCGCGCGGGATCGACGGCGACAGGCGGCCCTTGGCGATCACGTGCAGCCGGTCGCTGATCTCGAACAGCTCCTCCAGCTCCTCGCTCAGCACCAGCACCGCACAGCCGGCGTCGCGCAGCGCCAGGATGGCGCCGCGGATCTGTGCGGCGGCGCCGACGTCGACGCCCCAGGTAGGCTGCGACACGATCAGCAGCTTCGGGTTGGCGTCGATCTCGCGGCCCACGATGAACTTCTGCAGGTTGCCGCCGGAGAGCGACCGCGCCGTGGCGTTCGGCCCGCCGGCCTTGACGTTGAAGCGCCGGATCAGGTCCGCCGCCTGCTGCTTCAAGGCCTTGACGTCGATCCAGCCGCCGCGTCCCACCGCATCGCTGCGGGTGAGCAGCAGGTTCTGCGCGAGGCCCAGCGAAGGGACCGCGCCGCGCCCGAGCCGCTCTTCCGGCACGAAGTGCAGGCCGAGCCGGCGCCGGCGGGAGGGACCCAGCCGCCCGGCCGGCTGGCCGTCCACCTGGATCATGTCCGGGTCGGCCCGCCTGTCCTCGCCCGACAAGGCGAACAGCAGCTCGCGCTGGCCGTTGCCCGAAACACCGGCGATGCCGACCACTTCGCCGGCCCGGACCTCGAAGGAGATGTCCTCCAGGTCGTGGCCGAACTGGTCTTCGCGCGGCAGCTTGAGCGCCTGCACGCGCAGCACCACGCCACCCGGCTGCCGCTCGTGGTGCTCCAGGGTCGGCGGCTCGGCGCCGATCATCATCCGCGAGAGGGAGGCATTGGTCTCGCCGCGCGGATCGCAGACACCGGTGACCTGGCCGCCGCGCAGCACCGTGCAGGCGTCGCACAGCGCGCGGATCTCGTGCAGCTTGTGGCTGATGTAGAGGATGCTGCAGCCCTCGGAGGCCAGCTGCCTGAGCACCACGAACAGCTTTTCCACCGCCTGCGGCGTCAGCACCGAAGTGGGTTCGTCCAGGATCAGCAGCTTCGGGTTCGTGAGCAGCGCGCGGATGATCTCCACCCGCTGCATCTCGCCGACCGACAGGGTGTGCACCGGCCGCGTCGGGTCGAGGTCCAGGCCGTACTCCTGCGCCTTGGCGTTGATCCGCTGCGTGACCTCGGCCAGCGTCAGGGACTTGTCGAGGCCCAGCCAGACGTTCTGCGCCACCGTCAGCGTGTCGAACAGGCTGAAATGCTGGAACACCATGCTGATGCCCAGCGCCCGCGCCTCCTGCGGATTGCGGATCTGCACCGGCTGGCCGTTGAAGACGACGCTGCCCTCGTCCGGCTTGACCGAGCCGTAGATGATCTTCATCAGGGTGGACTTGCCCGCGCCGTTCTCGCCCAGCACCGCATGCGTTTGCCCGGCCTGCACCACCAGCGAGACGTCGCTGTTGGCGACCACCGCGGGGTAGCGCTTGGTGATGTGCGCGAGCTGCAGCCGCGGGGTGCTCGCCGGTGGTTCCGTGCCCAGGTCCATGGTCATTCGTGTTGTTTCAGGCCTGCCGCGACATTCTTCACCCTCTCGCGCAACCAGCGGCTGGCGGCGGACTGGTGGGTCCGCTCGTGCCACAGCTGGTAGTAGACGATCTCCGGGAACGGCACGGGGCAGGGCAATATCTTCAGCGGCAACTGGTCGACGTAACGCCCGCAGAACTGGCGTCCCGTGGTCAGCACCAGCAGGCTGGAGGCCACCATGCGCGGGATCAGGCCGAAGTGCGGGCAGCGCGCCGCGATGTTACGCGCGAGTCCCTGGCTTTCCAGCACTTCGTCGATGATGCCGCGCGCACCGGGATGGGTGGGGGTCGGGGCGATGTGTTCGGCCGCCAGCCAGCTCTCTGCCGTCCAGCCGCGCTTGGCGGCCGGGTGTTCGCTGGCAACCAGGCAGACGATCTCGTCCGGGAACAGCTGGCCGATATGCAGGTCGCCGGGTGGCTGCAGCCAGTTGCCGACCACCACGTCGATCTCGCCTTCGGCCAGCCGGCGCTGGTAATCGGATGCGGCCGAGAGCGGATGGATCTCGATCAGGCAGCGCGGCGCCTGCTGCTTCACCTGCGCCACCAGCTGCGGCAGGAACCAGGGATCGAGGTAGTCGGCCGCCGCGATGCGGAAAGTCGTCACGCTTTCCCGGGGCTCGAAACCCCTGGCATCCGAGAAAAGCATCTCGGCGGCGCGGAGAATGCTTGCACTGGGTTCGATCATGCGCAACCCTGCATCCGTGGGCACCATGCCGGCGCCCGACCGCACCAGAAGCGGGTCGCCGGCCAGTTCCCTGAGCCTCTTGAGCGACGCCGACACTGCCGGCTGGTACATGCCGAGCTTCAGGGCGGCACGTGAGACGCTGCGCTCGGAGAGGACGGTATGCAAGACCCTGATCAAGTGGAGGTCTATCTTGTCGAAAAGCGCCTGGTCTCTCATACCTTTGGCTGCATCCCGCCCATAAGGCCACGCGTATGCGGCAGGCGAGGGCCTCCCCTACGCTCACGGCATCATCCCGAAGAACCGACCCATACTCAGGATTCCATGGAACCCAGGACCATCCGATTTTTCCGGCGTGGCGAGCTCGTCAGCCTGGACAATGTACCACCCGAGCGGACGCTGCTGGAGGTGCTGCGGGAGGACCTCGCCTGCACCGGCACCAAGGAGGGCTGCGGCGAAGGCGACTGCGGCGCCTGCACGGTGGTGCTGGCCGAAGCGCACGACGGCGCGCTGAAATACCGCGCCATCAACAGCTGCATCCGGCTGGCCCATTCCATCGACGGCATGGCGCTCTGGACGGTGGAAGACCTGGCGGCCGACGACGGCAGCCTGCACCCGGCGCAGGAGGCCATGGTGCAGTGCCACGGCTCGCAGTGCGGCTTCTGCACGCCCGGCTTCGTGATGAGCATGTTCGGCATGTACCAGAACCACGTCTGCAAGGGCGAAACCATCACCCGCGAACTGGCGCAGGAAGAGCTGTCGGGCAACCTGTGCCGCTGCACCGGCTACCGGCCGATCTTCGATGCGGCGCGGCAGATGGAGCGCCTGCCCCGCGTCAGGGTCGACGAGCAAGGCGTGCTGGCGATGCTGTCGACGCTGCGCGTGGAGCCTGTCGATGCGCCGCCACCCACGCAGCCCTACATGTTGCCGCAAACCCTGCCCGAGCTGCTGGTGCTGCGCGCCGCCGCACCCGACGCCCAGGTCATCGCCGGCGGCACCGACGTCGGCCTCTGGGTCACCAAGATGCACATGCAGTTCCCGCGCGTGCTGGACGTGACGCAGGTGCGCGAGCTGCGGCGGATCGAACCGTACGAGAACCACCTGGCCATTGGCGCGGCGGTCACGCTGACCGATGCCTTCGCCGCGCTGGTGCAGGAGCGGCCGCAGCTGCAGACATTCGCCAGGCGCTTCGCCGGCCTGCCGGTGCGCAACTCCGGCACCCTCGGCGGCAACATCGCCAACGGCTCGCCGATCGGCGACTCGATGCCGCTGCTGATCGCCCTCGGGGCGCACGTGGTGCTCCTGAGCACGCGCGGCCACCGCGACCTGCCGCTGGAAGACTTCTACACCGGCTACCGCAAGAACGTGCTGGCCGTCGATGAAGTGGTCGCCTGGATCAAGGTGCCGCGCCCTGTAGCCGGCCAGGTGCTGCGGGCGTACAAGATCTCCAAGCGCTACGACGACGACATCTCGGCGATCTGCCTGGTGGTCAATGCCAGCATCGAGAACGGGGTCGTGCAGCAGGTCGGCATCGGCGCCGGCGGTGTCGCCGCCACGCCGGCGCGCGCCCGCCAGGCCGAAGCCGTGCTGCGCGGGCGGCCCTGGACGCTGGAGCGGTCCAAGGAGGCCGCCGCAGCGCTGCGCGCCGAATTCCAGCCGATCAGCGACATGCGCGCCTCGGCCGAATACCGCGCTACCGTGCTCGGCAACCTGATGCAGCGCTTCTGGCTGGAGAGCCAGGGCATGCAGCAGATCAACCTGGAAAGCTTCCTGCTCGACGAGGCCGCAACGCCATGAACGCTCCCGAGAAATTCCTGGCCCAGACGGCGCCCGGCCCGGCCATCGGCGCTTCGCAGATCCACGAGAGCGCCCGCGCGCAGGTCGCCGGCGGCGCCACCTACATCGACGACATGACGGAGGTGAAAGGCACCTTGCACGCGGCGCCCATCCTGTCCAACGTGGCGCACGGCAAGCTGCTGGGCGTCGACACGAGCGCGGCCTTGAAGATGCCGGGCGTGCGGAGCGTCGTGCTGGCGAAAGACATCCCCGGCGACCCCATCCTGGCCACCTTCGTGCACGACGAACCGGTCTTCGCCGTGGACAAGGTCGAATTCGTCGGGCAAGTGGTGGGCGTGGTGGTTGCCGACACCGTGATGCAGGCGCGGCGCGCCGCGCGCAAAGTGCAGTTGTCCATCGAGCCGCTGCCGCCGATCTTCGACGTGCGCGAAGCCATCGAGAAGAAGAGCTTCGTCGGA
>JAQGMY010000369.1 GCA_028292105.1 Ramlibacter sp. | reverse complement strand
GAGTTCATGAACTACTTCTTCGACGATCTCGCCTTGCCGCGCATGATCCGCACCCAGCTGCTGGCCGACGTGCCCGAATGGAAATTCCGCCGGGCCGGCTACGTCTCCGAAGGCAATCCGACCAGCCTGCACGTGGTGCGCTCCATGCGGGTCGGGCTGGCGCGCCGCATCGCGATGGGCGGCGACTCCCGCGTCGAATTGAAGGAAGCCGAGGCGCAGCTGGCCGACGCCGAGGCCCGCGGGGAGTCGATCGAGGAAATCGAGCGCCTGCAGCTGGTCGTCAAGGAATTGCGTGACCGCCTCAAGCGCGTTCCGTTCCTCGATCCCTTCGACCTGCGTTACCGCAATCGCGTGCGCGAGCCGCTGCCCACCAGCAAGGCGGTGATGTTCTGCCTGATGGACGTGTCCGGCTCGATGGACGAATCGCGCAAGGACCTCGCCAAGCGCTTCTTCATCCTGCTGTACCTTTTCCTCTCGCGCCACTACGAGAAGACCGAGGTGGTGTTCATCCGGCACCACACGCAGGCGGCGGAAGTCACGGAAGACGAGTTCTTCCACGCGACGGAAAGCGGCGGCACGGTCGTGTCCAGCGCCCTGACGATGATGAACGACATCATCCGGGCCCGCTACATGGGCAGCGAATGGAACATCTACGGCGCCCAGGCGTCGGACGGCGACAACTGGCAGCAGGACTCGTCCAAGTGCCGTGAGTTGCTGGACAACAAGATCCTGCCGCTGGTGCGTTACTACGCGTACGTGCAGGTGGCCGACGAGGACCAGAACCTCTGGGAGGAATACACGCGCGTGCGTGATGCCAACCCGCAGTTCGCGATGCAGAAGATCGTCACCCCCTCGCAGATCTTCCCGGTGTTCCGGGACCTGTTCAAGAAGAACCCGGTGGCCGCATGACCGAAGAAGCCTTCCTGACCCCCGCGGACGCCGCTGCCACCGGCAAGCGGCCGCGCCTGCCCAGTCCCTCGGACTGGAACTTCGATCTCATCGAGATCTACTTCAACGAGATCCGCAAGACCGCTGAAAGTTTCGGCCTCGACACCTACCCGACGCAGCTCGAACTGATCACCGCGGAACAGATGCTGGATGCCTACGCCTCGGTCGGCATGCCGGTGAACTACCGGCACTGGTCGTACGGCAAGCATTTCATCCAGAGCGAGAAGAGCTACCGCCGCGGCCACATGGGCCTGGCCTACGAGATCGTCATCAACTCCGATCCGTGCATCGCGTACCTCATGGAGGAAAACACGATGCCGATGCAGGCGCTGGTGATGGCGCATGCGTGCTTCGGGCACAACTCGTTCTTCAAGGGCAACTACCTGTTCCGGATGTGGACGGATGCGAGCTCGATCATCGACTACCTGGTGTATGCCAAGAGCTACATCACCGAGTGCGAAGAGCGCCACGGCATCGACACCGTGGAGCAGACGCTGGACGCCTGCCACGCGCTGATGAATTACGGCGTGGACCGCTATCGCCGGCCGCAGAAGATCTCGATGGTCGAGGAGGAAAACCGCCGCAAGGACCGCGAAGCCTACCTGCAGCAGCAGGTGAACGACCTCTGGCGCACGCTGCCCACCAAGGCGGGCAAGCAGGCCGAGAAGAAGACGCGCCGCTTCCCGGAGGAGCCGCAGGAAAACATCCTGTACTTCATCGAGAAGAACGCGCCGCTGCTGGAGCCCTGGCAACGCGAGATCGTGCGCATCGTGCGCAAGGTCGCGCAGTACTTCTATCCGCAGCGCCAGACGCAGGTCATGAACGAGGGCTGGGCCACCTTCTGGCACTACACGCTGCTCAACACCATGTACGACGAGGGCATGCTCTCGGACGGCTACATGATGGAGATCCTGAGCTCGCACACCAACGTGGTGTTCCAGCCGCCGATCACGCATCCGGCGTACAACGGCATCAACCCGTACGCGCTGGGCTTCGCGATGTTCACCGACCTGCGCCGCATCTGCGAGAAGCCGACCGACGAAGACCGCCAGTGGTTCCCGGACATCGCCGGCAGCGACTGGATCAAGACGCTGGACTACGCGATGCGCCACTTCAAGGACGAAAGCTTCATCGGCCAGTACCTGTCGCCCAAGTTGATGCGCGACATGCGCATGTTCGCGGTGCTGGACGATTCGACCCAGTCGGAACTGCAGGTGGCGGCGATCCACGACGAGAACGGCTACCGTCGCCTGCGCGAGTCGCTGTCACGCCAGCACGACCTGGGCTATCGCGAGCCGAACATCCAGGTGTGGAACGTCAATGCGCGCGGCGATCGGTCGCTGACGCTGCGGCACATCCGCCACGGCGACCGGCCGCTGGACAACAGCGCCGAGGAAGTCGTCAAGCACGTGGCCAGGCTGTGGGGCTTCCGGGTGCGGCTCGAGAGCGTGGATGCGCACGAACGGGTGATGCAGCACTGGGAAGTGACGCCGCCGCAGCATCACTGACCCGTCGGGCGCGGTCCACGACGACGACCACCCGTCGTTCCCGCCTCCGCGGGAACGACGAGGGCTTACGCCACGGCGTCGCCGGCGTGCAGCTTCTGGGTTTCGGCGGCCGCCTGGCCGGCCAGTTCGGCCAGCACCGAGATCGGCTCGTGGGCGTAGGCATGCGCCGCACCGGATTCCGCCGCCACCTCGTCGGCCGGCACCGCATCCGACATGACCACGCTGTCCACCGCCTGCGCGCGCTCGTTCGGCCGCAGCTGCGACAGGTTGTTGCGGCCGATGCCCATGTAAGTAAGCCCCGCGGCGGCCATCGCCTGCGGTTCGTACAGGTTGCGGCCGTCCAGCACCAGCGGCGTGCGCATCGCGTCCTTCAGCGCCCGCAGGTTCGGGCTCTTGTAGTTCTTCCACTCGGTCAGCACCATCAGCGCATCGGCTTGCTGGGTGGCGTCCATCGGCTTGGCCACGAAGGTGATGTTGCGCAGCAGCTCCGGACGGTCCTCGAGGTCGCCGGCCAGGGCACGCGCAGCCTGCTCCTGCGCCACGGGATCGTGCGCCCGCACCTGGGCGCCGGCCCGCAGCAGTGCCGCGATGATCGAGCGGCTCGGTGCTTCGCGCATGTCGTCGGTGCCCGGCTTGAACGCCAGGCCCCAGATCGCGAAGGTGCGACCGGCCA
>JAQGMY010000343.1 GCA_028292105.1 Ramlibacter sp. | reverse complement strand
GGAGTACGCGCTCGACGAAGGCCGGCAGTGGATCGGCCTGGCCGGCCAGCCGGCGCAGCCGGCCTGAGCCCCACGCGATGAACGATCCCGTCCTGCCGGTGCGCATGCACTACGAAGTGGAACTGGGGTACCAGGTGAACAGCCCGGGATCGGATTTCATCTTCAACCTGCAGGCGGCGCACACCGGCCACCAGACGATCCTGAACGAGTCCCTGCTGGTCGGCCAGCCGGTACCGACGCAGGAATACACCGAGCCCAACACCTATGGCCGCTGGCTGCGCCTGCGCGCCAACATGGGCCCGCTGTTCGTTTCCTATGCAGCCACGGTGGAGATCACGCACCGCGAAGCCGACCCGAACCAGCTGACGGAAACCTGGATCCCGAACCTGCCCGGATCGGTGCTGCCCTTCCTGTACCCCAGCCGCTACTGCGAATCCGACCTGCTGTCGTCCTTCGCCATGCGCGAGTTCGGCTACCGCTGGCAGGGCTACAGCCGGGTGCAGGCGATCTGCGACTGGGTGCAGCGCAATGTCGCTTTCGTGTCCGGCAGTTCCAACGGGACCACCACGGCCTCGGAGACGCTGAACCGGCGCGAGGGCGTGTGCCGCGACTTCGCCCACGTGATGATCTCGCTGTGCCGCGCATTGAACATTCCCGCCCGCTTCACCACCGGGCTCGACTACGGCGCCGATCCGGCGCTGGGGCCGACCGATTTCCACGCGTATGTCGAGGTCTACTTGGGCAACCGCTGGTACCTGTTCGATCCGTCGGGCACCGCCATCCCGATGGGCTTCGTGCGCCTCACGTCGGGGCGCGATGCCGCCGACTGCGCCTATGCGTCGATCTTCGGCGCCGTGATGCCGACCACCCGGCGCCTGCAGATCGACGCCGTGCCGGGCGCTGACGGCATCGTCCGCGTGCCTTACCGCAGCAGCCACGCGCTGTCGACCGACCAGCCATGAGCAAGGCCGCCGGCCTGGCGCCGATCGACCCGCTGATGCTGGCCGTGGTGCGCGTCTCCACCTTCTCGGGGCCGCAGATGCTGACCGGGGCCACCGGCTTCTTCTTCGAGCGCGAGGGCAGGCTGTTCGTGGTGACCAGCCGGCACGTGGTGATCGACGCCCCCAGCAATCACCACCCCGACCGCATCGAGCTGACGCTGCACCTGGACCCGGTGGACCTGACGCGCTATACGGCCGTGTCGGTGCCCTTGTACGAGAAGCAGAAAAGCCGCTGGCGCCAGGGCCGGGACTCGGGCGGCGAGATCGACGTGGCGGTGCTCGAAGTGGACCGCGCCGCCTTGCCCCCGGGCGCCGTGCTGCGCGCCTTCACGCTGGCGCACATGCAGGCGACGCTGGCGGAGATCGGCATCGGCAAGCCGCTGCTGGTGGTGGGTTTCCCGCTGGGCTTTTTCGACACCATCCACCAGCTGCCGGTGGCGCGCACCGGCGCGGTGGCTTCGGCTTTCGGCGTGCGGTTCCAGGGGGAAGGCTTCTTCCTCACGGACGCGCGCATCCACCGGGGCGCCAGCGGGGCGCCGGTCGTGGTGCGGGATCCTCGGGGGGACGCGGCGCTGCCGTGGAAGCTCCTGGGCATTCACTCGTCACGGCTGGACATGGCCACGCGCGAGCAGGGCGTCGATGAATCCCTGGGGCTCAACTGCGCCTGGTACGCAGACATCCTGCGCACCCTGACGACCTAGGCCGGGCTCGGCCGCGGCGTCAGCAGCCGTCCTTGCAGCGGAACTGCTGGCCTCCGGCCAGCTTGAAGGCCACCAGCTGCGAGCGCGGCACGTGGCGGCCACAGCGAAAGCAACTCATCGTGGCGCCGAAAGCGCCGGGAAAATCCGTGCCGGTCGACTTGGATTCGTAACGCAGGCCGCCGGAGCGCACCTTCGTCTTTATTTCCTGATTCATTACGGCTTCCTCCAGAGGAGCACGAGCCGGCGCGTGCGCGGCCGACCCGATGCGCCCGAATGCAGTGACTACTACTTGGGCTGCTGCTCCTGCGGCGGCTGCAGGTTGGGCTCGGAAGCCGGCTGGGGCGAGCCCTTGCGGCTTTCCTTGTCGGCCTTCTTGCGCTTCTTCTCGAGTTCGCGCTGGCGCTTCTCGAACTGGTAATTGGGCTTGGGCATGCTTCGCTCCGTCAGGTGCGGGCGGCCGGAGCCACCCGCAGTTCATGATCGACGACCGCCCCGGGCTTGCCAAGGCCGGCCGTCGAATGCCTTCAGGCGGCGGCGATCGCGGTGATGTTCGCGGCCTGGTCGCCCTTGGGTCCTTGCGTCACATTGAACTGCACGCGGTCGTTTTCCGCCAGGGTCTTGAACCCCGTGCCCTGGATTTCACGAAAGTGCGCGAACAGGTCCTTGCCGCCGCCGTCCGGCGTGATGAAGCCGTAGCCCTTGCTCTCGTTGAACCACTTCACGGTTCCAGTCTGGAAGTCCATCTAAATCTCCTGCAAAACAACCGCGCGGCAACACGCATGCGCGGTGCGAAACGCACAAGAAGATCATCGATGGGAGATTCGACTGCGTCTCGGCGGCGCGGGGCCGGGAGAGCGGGAAGAGAGACCTACGGAGTGACGGTCTTGAAGACGTCGAGCCGTTCCATGGTAACCCATTTGGCCGGTTGCCGCCCGGCCGTCGGGAACACCCCTGGCCGGTGCGTGCCCGGTGCTAGACCTCGCTCATTTCGCGCAGGCTCTCGATCGCCAGCTTGGCTTCGTGGATGGCACCCACGGCCTTGCGCTTGTTCGGCGAGCGATGGCGGCCGCCGGCGGCGAGGCCGTCGCGGCCGCGCAGCATCTCCTTGTCGCCCAGATGGACCGAGTACCAGCCGCGGTCGTCCGCGCGGATCACGTACGTGAGCTGCCGGCCGGTGGTTCGGGTGTATTGCACGATCGTCATGCGAGCACCATACCCGCAATCGAGCCCACCGGCGTCGGCGTGCAGGCCGACAGGCCGCAGGCGTGGGGCCTTTCAACGCGCCAGCCAGGCGAGTTCTTCCTCGGTGAAGCCGGCGCGGCGGCGCGCCTCCTGGTTGAAAGGCGGGTACAGGCGGGGCGCGCAGTAGCGTTCCACCAGTCCGGGGTAGAGCGCGAATGGGTCGAGCCCCTCGCGCTCGCAGCACCACCGGTACCAGTGGTTGCCGGCGGCCACGTGGCCGATCTCGTCGCGCAGGATGATGTCCAGCACTTCGACGGCCCGGCGCGCATGCGGCGAGTCGACCCTCCTGAGCTTTTCCTGGATCTGCGGCGTGGCGTCCAGGCCGCGCGCCTCCAGCGTGCGCGGCACCAGCGCCAGGCGTGCCACGATGTCCGGCGCCGTCTTCTCGCACATCGCCCAGAGGCCGTCGTGCGCCTCGAAGTCGCCGTAGCCGTGGCCCATGTCCCGCAGCAGCGTGGTGAGCAGCGTGAAGTGCAAGGCCTCTTCGGCCGCGATGCGGACCCAGTCGAGGTGGAACTCGCGCGGCATGCCGTCGAAGCGCCAGGCGCAGTCGGCCGCCAGGTTGATAGCGTTGAACTCGATGTGCGCGATGGCATGCAGCAGCGCGGCCAGGCCCTCGGGCTTGTTCGGCGAGCGGCGCGGCACCCGCGCCGGGTGCACGAGGAGCGGCAGCGCCGGCCGACCGGGCAGGGGCCCGCCGGGCACCGGCGCATGAGGGGACAGCGGCAACTGCGAGGCCTGCGCGTGCAGCGCCGTGGCCTGGGCCACTTTTTCGCCCGGGTCGGCCGCGCAAAGGACCTGCAGAGCCTGTTGACGAAGCTCCATCCCTACAATTCTAGTTTTCCGTCTCCGGGGACCAGCAACGATGGCGATCTACGAACTCGACGGCATGGCGCCGAAACTGGGGCAGGGCGCATGGGTCGCCGACAGCGCGCAGGTGATAGGGCAGGTCGAGCTCGGCGACAACGCCAGCGTCTGGTACGGGACCGTGATCCGCGGCGACACCGAGAAGATCACCATCGGGCGCAACAGCAACGTGCAGGACCTGTCGGTGCTGCATGCGGACGCCGGCGTGCCGCTGGTGATCGGCGACAACGTGACCATCGGCCACCAGGTGATGCTGCACGGCTGCACCATCGGCGACGGCACGCTGATCGGCATCCAGGCCGTCGTGCTGAACAACGCGAAGATCGGCAGGAACAGCATCGTGGGCGCCGGCAGCGTGGTGACCGAGGGCAAGGAGTTCCCCGACAACTCGCTGATCGTCGGTTCACCGGCCAAGGCCATCCGCACGCTCGATGCCGAGCAGGTGGCGAAATTCCAGGCGATCCCGCCGCACTACGTCGAGAACGCGCGGCGCCATGGCACGCGCATGAAGAAGATCGGTTGATGTCAGAGTTGCACAAGTTCCTGTTCGACGGCGTGCCGGTGCGCGGCATGATCGTGCGCCTCACCGACGCGTGGGTCGAGATCCTCAAGCGCCGACGCGCCGACGATGCGGCCACCCCCTGGCCCTGGCCGGTGATGGAAATGCTCGGCGAGATGGCCGCCGCCGGCGTGCTGATGCAGTCGAACATCAAGTTCAACGGCGCGCTCGTCATGCAGATCTTCGGCGAAGGCCCGGTGAAGGTCGCCGTGGCGGAGGTGCAGCAGGACCTGAGCCTGCGCGTGACGGCGAAAGTGGTGGGGGAGGTTGCGTCCGACGCCCACCTGCAGGACCTGGTGAACGTCAACGGCCGCGGCCGCTGCGCGATCACGCTGGACCCGAAGGAGCGCATGCCGGGCCAGCAGGCCTACCAGGGCGTGGTGCCGCTCAACGCCTCGGCCGGCCAGGGGCAGCCCGACCTGGCCGACGTGCTGGAGCACTACATGCGGCAGTCCGAGCAGCTCGATACCCGGCTGGTCCTGGCCGCCAACGACAGCGTGGCCGCCGGCCTGCTGATCCAGCGGCTGCCGGCCGGCGGCGAAGGCAACATCGCCAAGGGCGAGATGGACATGGACGAGCAGATGGAGCACTTCAACCGCATCGCCCTGCTCACCAAGAGCCTGAGCGGCGACGAACTGCTGGAGCTGGACGTCGAGACCATCCTGCGGCGGCTGTTCTGGCAGGAGAAGATCCTGCGCTTCGACGCGCAGACACCGCGCTTCGCCTGCACCTGCAGTCGCGATCGCGTCGCCGGCATGATCCGCGGGCTGGGCCAGGAAGAAGCCGACAGCATCGTCGCCGAGCGCGGCGAGATCGACGTCACCTGCGACTTCTGCGGCCAGCACTACCGCTTCGACGCGGTCGATGCGGCGCAGGTGTTCGCGCCACCCGGCGACCAGCCGCCGGCGACCTCCACGGTCCAATGACACGCTCATAGGGCGTGCGGCGCAGCCGCGCACCTTCAGCGCGGGCGAGTCTGCTTTGCCACCTCCGGTCGCCCAGGGGAAGCGGCGGCACTTGTGCCCGGCCGCGCGGGCGTCGCGTGAGGCCACAATCCGTTCATGCCAGCCACGTTGCCGCAAGACGAGGGACTGCCCATCGCCGCGGTGGAGCAGACCACTGGCATTGCCCGCGCCACCCTGCGCATCTGGGAACGCCGCTACGGGTTCCCGGACCCCGGCAGGGACCGGCGCGGCGAGCGCAGCTACCCCGAGGACCAGATCCGCAAGCTGCGCCTGATCGCGGATCTCATGAACCGCGGCCACCGGCCGGGCCGGCTGGTACAGCTGACGGACGAACAACTGGCCTCGCTGGCCCGGCCGGCCGGGGAACTGGCTTCATGCAGTTGCCCCGGCGGCAACGCGCTGGACGATCCGGTCCTGCTGCCCCTGAAGAACCATGATCTCGCCGGCCTCGCCCATCTGCTGGAGGAGTCGGTGCGCAAGCTGGGCCTGGCCCGATTCGTCCTGGAGCGCATGCCGCAGATGAATTTCAACGTCGGTCTGGCATGGGCGCGCGGCGAGTTGCAGGTCTACGAAGAGCACCTGTACACCGAGGTGGTGCAGCACGTGGTGCGCAACGCCATGCCGGCGCGCCATCACTCCTCCGCCGGGACCCATCCCCGCGTCCTGCTGGCCACGTTTCCCGAGGAGTCGCACGGCCTCGGGCTGCTGATGGCGCAGGCGGTGCTGGCGCTGGAAGGCTGCTCGTGCACCTCGCTCGGCGTGCGGGTGCCGATCCGCCAGCTGCTGGCCGCCGCGGCGGCCTTTCACGCCGACGTGGTCGGCCTGAGCTTCGCCGCGAGCATGAACCCGGCGCAAGTGCTGCGCGGGCTGGAGCAGCTCCGCGGCGAACTGGCGCCGCAGGTGGCGATCTGGGCCGGCGGCAGTTCTCCCGCGATCGGACGGCACAAGTTGTCGAACGTGCTGCGGGTGGCCGACATCCGCGACCTGCCGGGGATCGTGGCCCAATGGCGGGCCCTGCACGCCGGCCGCCCGTAGCTCTCAGCGTGCGCGCTCGCGCAGCTGCGTGAACAGGCGGTGCTCGCACTCGGGGTCGCTGCATTTTTCGCAGGCCCAGCTCCACGCGCGCCGGCTGGCCGCGTCCTCTGCCGGGGCAGCCTGCACCCCCAGCAGGGGCTGCAGGGCCTGCAATGCGCTCGCCAGCCGCTGCTCGCCGCTGCCGTAGACCACCTGGTAGCGCACGCCCGCGCGGTGCAGCAGCGAGCGCAGCAGGGCGTCCACGGGTTCACGGTCCGCCGCTGCGCTGCGATGCAGCCCGTCCGCAACCCAGGGCAGGTCGAGGCCGGTCACCAGCGTCGCGTCGTAGCCCTGCTGGCGGGCCAGGGCGAAGCGCAGCAGCTCGCCTTCTTGCTGGAGCATGCCGGCGTAGATCGCCACCATCAGCGCGGTCGTGTCGGCGATCACGATGTCCGCGTCCGCGGCCGCCGCATCGACGGCGGCCTCCTGCCGTTCCGCGATCGCCAGCTGTTCTTCCGGTCTCGGCTGGCGGCCTGCCTCGAGGCACCACGCGCGCAAGCCTTCGGGCACGGCGACGGCGCGCAGCCCCTGGCTTTGCAAGCTGGCGCAGAGATCGAGCGAGAGTCGGGTCTTGCCCGTGCTCTCGGCACCGAGCAGGGCGATGCGGCGGGCACTGGATGGATCCCCGCCTGCGCTGGGATACGTTCGTGCGCTGCGCTTCACTTCACTATCTGCACCAGCACTTCGTTGGGCTTGATCATGCCGAGTTCGGCACGGGCCTTTTCCTCGACCATCTCCAGGCCCTCCTGGAGGTCGCGCACTTCGGCGCCGAGGCGATCGTTGGCCTGCTGGGCGAGGGCGTTCTGGGCTTTCTGCTCGTCCAGCTTCTTGTGCATCTGCGCCACGTCGCCGACGCTGCCGCGGCCCAGCCAGAGCTGGGCTTGCACCACGGCCAGCAGGCCGATCAGCAGGGCGGCAACGAGGCGGCTGTCCAAGGCTAGCGAACCTCCCCCGGGATCGGCGACTGCGCGGCCTGCTGCTCCTCCCCCCTGCGCAAGCGGAGGGGGCGAGCGCCTTGGGCCGGCCGTGCGGGGCTCAGAGATTCCTCAGGTTGTAGAAAGCGGAGCGGCCAGGATACTGCGCGATGTCGCCCAAGTCTTCCTCGATGCGCAGCAACTGGTTGTATTTCGCCATGCGGTCCGAACGCGACAGCGAACCGGTCTTGATCTGGCCGGCGTTGGTGCCCACCGCGATGTCGGAGATGGTGGAGTCTTCCGTCTCGCCCGAGCGGTGGCTGATCACGGCGGTGTAGTTGGCGCGCTTGGCCATCTCGATCGCCGCGAAGGTCTCGGTCAAGGTGCCGATCTGGTTGATCTTGATCAGGATCGAGTTGGCGATGCCCTTGTCGATGCCTTCCTTGAGGATCCTGGTGTTGGTGACGAACAGGTCGTCGCCCACCAGCTGCACCTTCTTGCCCAGGCGTTCGGTCAGCAGCTTCCAGCCGTCCCAGTCGCCTTCGGCCATGCCGTCTTCGATGCTGATGATCGGGTACTTGCCGACCCAGCTTTCCAGCGTGTCGATCCACTCGGAGGCGCCGAACTTGCGCTGTTCGGAGCCCGACAGGTCGTACCGGCCTTCCTTGTAGAACTCGCTGGCGGCGCAGTCCAGGCCCAGCGCGATCTGCTCGCCGGGCCGGTAGCCGGCCTTCTCGATCGCCTCCAGG
>JAQGMY010000336.1 GCA_028292105.1 Ramlibacter sp. | reverse complement strand
CTGGCGCTGGCGCTGCCGGCGCTCTGGCTGTGGCCGGCTCGGATGCCTGGTGGACCGGCGTGGCTGGCCATCCTGGTCGTCGGGGTGCTGTGCACCGGGGTCGCCTACATCCTCTACTTCCGCCTGATCGAGGAAGCCGGTCCGGCGCGGGCGCTGGCCGTCACCTTCGTGCTGCCGGTGTTCGCGGTGGTCTACGGCGCCGTGTTCCTGGCGGAGGAAGTGACGTCCTGGATGCTGGTGTGCGGGGTGGTGATCGTGTGCGGCACGGCACTGTCCACCGGACTGCTCGAGCTGCCGCAGCGGGCGGCGCGCAAGCAGAAGGCCTGAACCGGCGCGCTCAGAAGCGCGGCAGGTCCGTCAGGCGGCGGCCGCGCTCGTCGCCGGCCGCGAGGGTCTCCGTGCCCTCCGGCAGCACGTCGACCTGGACCTGCGGCCCCATTTGCAGGGCGCCGCTTTCGGTCGGGAACACGGCCACGACGGTGTCGCCCTCGACCAGCCGGTCGACGACCTCGACCAGGCGCGTGGGCGCGGGCCGGTGGTCCCAGTGTTCGAGGCTGGGATCGATCATCCCCATCATCACCTCGGACACCTGCGTGCCTTCCATGCGGACAGCGGTGATGCCGTAAAGCACGGAGCTCACCGGCTCCCCGAGCGCGGCGATGTGCGCGAAGCCGCGCGACCATTCCATCGATTTCTCAACCATGCGGCACATTGTGGGCACCCACTCAGGCCGCACGATAAGCCGACCGCGCGTGCCAGCGTGGGAGTGTGCCTACCGGCGACCGTACACTGGGAGGCTTGCCATGCCAGCCGCCCTCCCCTTCCCCTTGCCGGCAGCCCGCCCTGACCTGACCCGGGCCCACGCGCGGCGCCTGCGCGACCTCTATCGCTCCGCCGGCTGGCCGTGCCAGGACAGCCTGGAGATCGACCTGCTGGCAGCGGGCCTGCTGGAGCGGGTGCGCTCGCCGGCCGGACACGAAACGCTGCGTGTCACCGACGCCGGCGTGAGCTGGCTGGCCACGGTGCTGGCGCGCAACCGCGCCGCCTTGTCGGCCCACGAAACCCTGGTCGAACGGGTGGCGCAGGAGATGGCGCGCGCCGGGCGGCTGGCCTGGACCGGCCTGAGCCTGCGCGCGCAGGTCGCCACCGGCGAAGCGGCCAAGCCGCAGCGCTGGTGCGTGGCGCGCCCGGATGTTTTCTCGATCCGCCACACCTCGGTGGAAAGCTACGTCGAGCCCATCGTCCACGAGATCAAGGTGCGGCGCTCCGACCTGCTGGCCGACCTGCGGCAGGAGTCCAAGCGGGCGGCCTACGGCGACCTCGGCGAGTGCTGGTACGTGCTGGGGCTGGATGCGCGCGGCCGCCAGATCGGCGAGCCGGACGAAGTGCCGCCCGAGTGCGGCGTGCTGATGGCGCAGGCGCAGGACCGGCTCACCGTCGCCCGCCCCGCTGCCAGGCCGGCGCGCGCCGCCCTGCCCTTCGGCGTCTGGATGGCGCTGGCCAAGGCCACCCCCGTGGCCAACACGGACGAAGACGCGCAAGGCCTGCTGGACGCGCTCTGAGCGCGCCTGGCTACTGCTTGGGATGCTCGGACTTGCCGGGCCCCGGGCTCCGGACGGCGCCCTTCTCCGGATCGACAGGCGGGGTGGTCGGCTCCGGGTTCGCGGGTTTCGGCTCGTCCGCTGGCGGGGAGCCGGGTGCCGGGGTCTGCGAGGTCATTCGCGGTCCGTGCTCTGCAGCGGCCGCTCGTCGCGTGCCACGCTGCCGCTGTCCGCGGCCGGGCCGTCGCTGGGAATGTCTTCCTCCGGCACGAACGCAGGCTCCTCGCGCTCGAGGCCGGGAGCGGGCGGGGTGATGCCTGCGGGTGGACGGACGTATGCCATGGAGACTCCTGTGATGCGGTCAGATCGCCGGCTTGGGTA
The DNA here is from genome assembly GCA_028292105.1 of Ramlibacter sp. Classification (GTDB taxonomy): domain Bacteria; phylum Pseudomonadota; class Gammaproteobacteria; order Burkholderiales; family Burkholderiaceae_C; genus Ramlibacter. Next base: position 17,311 of record JAQGMY010000336.1, on the reverse strand, counting down.
CGCCGGGATCCTCGGGTTCGGCCTGCGGCAATGCCTGGCCGAATTCCGGCTCCACCGGCAGCTGCGTGGGATTGCCGGCCGGACTGTCCGCGTCCGGCGACATGGGTTCCGGCTCGACCGGGTGGGTGTGCGTGTGCGAAGAGTGGTTCATGCGGGGGCTCCTGGGCGGATCAGAACTGGCTCTTCTCGGCGCGGGCTGCTGCGCTGGCCGGCCCGCGTGGACCCGCCTCGCCGTGCGTCAGCGATTTTCGCTGGCCAGCCGCTCGACCTCGCGGCGCATCACCGTGCTCGGCTCGTGCGTGAAAGGCAGCCGCGGCAGCCCGATCAGGGCCTGCAGCCGGGCATGGGCGCGATCCATGTCGGCGCCTATCATCGCCAGCGCCACTTCGTTGCTGGGCTCGTTCTCGGCCACTTCGAGATAGGCCGAACGCAAGCGCTGGTAATCACCGTCGGCGCGCGCGACTTCTTCCTGCAGTGCCAGGACCTTCGCGTATTCGGCGCGGCTGTAGCGCTCCGGCTTGCGCGCCATGGGCGGCGCAGGCTGGGTGCGCGTGCCGCGGTCGTCCATCGCCTGGGCGCGGGCGTGGGGGCCGTTTCTGGTGCTCATGCAACCATGCTAGGAACGACGCCCATCGAGCGCTGTAGGACGGGACGCAACGCGGCCGCAGGCAACGCCGCCATGCGTGCCGTTTTCACGCGGTAGCATGGGTGGATGAGTGCAGTTTCCCCCCGCATCGCCCTGGTCCATGCCACCGCCCTCGCCGTGCAGCCGATCCAGTCTGCGTTCCAGCGCCTGTGGCCGCAGGCGCAACGGATGAACCTGCTGGACGACAGCCTGTCGGTCGACCACGCGGCCGCCGCCGGGCACCTCACACCTGCCATGAAGCAGCGCTTTGTCGACCTGGCGCGGTACGCCCAAGGCACCGGCTGCGACGCGATCCTGTTCACCTGCTCGGCTTTCGGCCCGGCGATCGAAGCCGCCGCCCAGGCGACCGGCTTGCCGACGCTCAAGCCCAACGAGGCGATGTTCGAGCAAGCGCTGGCGGGACCGACCTCCGGACGCGCCCTGCGGCTGGGACTGGTCGCCACCTTCCAGGCTTCGATCCCCTCCATGAGCGCCGAGCTGCAGCAGCTGGCCGCGGCGCGCGGCGTGGCCATCGACCTGCGCTGCGTGTTCGTGGCCGAAGCGATGGATGACCTGGCGCAGGGGCGCCCGGCCGATCACCATCGCAAGATCACGCAAGCCGCGCGGTCGCTGGCCGATTGCGACGCCGTGATGCTGGCGCAGTTCTCCATGGCCGCCGCCGCCCCCGAGGTGCAGGCGCAACTGCCCTGCCCGGTCCTGAGCAGTCCCGATTGCGCCGTGCTCGCGCTGAAGAAGACAATCACCCATGCCTGAACCTCGCATCCCCGCGGCACAGCTGTGCCGCTTCATCACCGCCGCCTTCGAGCGCCAAGGCCTGCCGCCCGGCGACGCCGCCACCGTGGCCAGGCTCATGACCGAAGCGGAGGTCCAGGGTTCCGACGGCCATGGCGTGATCCGCCTGGTGCCTTATTCCAAGCGCATCCAGGCCGGCGGCCTCAACCTGCGGCCGGACATCAAGGTGGTGAAGGAAAAGGCCGGCATGGCGCTGCTGGACGGCGACAACGGCATGGGCCATCTCGTCATGGAGAAGGCCACCCGCATCGCCATCGAAAAAGCGCGCAACTGCGGCGTCGCCTGGGTCGGCGCGCGGCTGTCCAACCACGCCGGCCCGGCCTCGCTCTATGCGCGCATGGCGCTGGCGCACGACATGATCGGCATGTACTTCGCGGTCGGCAACGCCAACCACCTGCCGCCGTGGGGCGGCCTGGACATGCTGCTGTCGACCAACCCGATCGCTGTGGCGGTGCCCGCGGGCGAGGAGCCGCCGGTGGTGCTGGACATGGCCACCACCGTCGCCGCCTACGGCAAGGTGAAGGCCAAGGCGCAACGCGGCGAGCAGATGCCCGAAGGCTGGATGATCGACCGCAACGGCCAACCGCTGACGGATCCCAGGCGCGCCGACGAAGGCTTCCTCATGCCGATCGGCGGCTACAAGGGCTACGGCCTGTCGATGATCGTCGGCCTGCTGGCCGGCACGCTCAATGGCGCCGCCATGGGCAGCGAGGTGATCGACTTCAACAAGGACCAGGCCAGCATCACCAACACCGGCCAGGCGATCGTGGCGATCGACCCCGATGCGTTCGGCGACGTCGATGAATTCAAGGCGCGCGTCGACAAGCTGGTGCGGGAACTGCGCGGCAGCGAGCGCATGCCGGGCGTGGACCGCATCTGGGTGCCGGGCGAACAGAGCCACGCCAGGAAGATCGCCAACGAACGCGACGGCCTGCAACTACCCGCCGCTCTGCGCACGCAGCTGGACGCGTTCGCCCGCGAGCTGGGCATCCCGCTGCTGCAAGACCATTGAGAACCACAGGAGACAGTCACCCATGAAGACGCAACGCCGCCAAGCCCTGGCCCTTCTCACCGGTGCGCTGCTCGCCCCGCTCGCGCGCGCCCAGGCCTGGCCGGCCGGCAAGCCGATCCGCATGATCGTGCCGCTCGCCGCCGGCAGCGCGGTGGACAACGCCGCGCGCATCGTGCTGCAGAAGATGGGCCAGAACATCGGCCAGTCGTTCGTGATCGAGAACCAGCCCGGTGCCGCCGGCCTGATCGGTGCCGGCAACGTCGCCAAGGCGGCGCCCGACGGCTACACCCTCGGCGGCTTCAACGACAGCATCATGACCATGGTGCCCAACATGCAGGCCAGGATGCCCTGGGACATCGTCAAGGACTTCGAGCCTGTCTCGCTGGTCGCCACGGTGGAATGGGGGCTCGTGGTGAACGCCGAGTCGCCGATCCGCACGGTCGCTGAAATCATCGCGGCGGCGAGGAAGGCGCCGGGGCAGATGAACTATGGCTCCGGCGGCAACGGCAGCCCGCAGCACATCGCGATGGCGCTGTTCGCCTCCCATGCCGGACTGAACGTCAAGCACGTGCCGTACAAGGGCGCGACGCAGGCGGCGATGGGCGTGGCCGCCAAGGAAGTGGACGCAGCCTTCCAGGGGATCGCGACCGTCACCTCGCTGGTCAAGGCCGGCAAGCTGCGCCTGGTCGCGGTGACGACACCGCGGCGGCTGCCGCAGTTCCCCGACGTGCCCACGGTGTCCGAATCGGGCCTGCCCGGATTCGAATTCAACTCGTGGTTCGCGATCATGGCCCCCGCCGGAACGCCCAGGGCCATCGTGCAGGCGCTCGCGACCGACGTGCAGAAGGCGCTGGCGGATCCCGAAGTGCGCGAGAAGCTGCTGGCACAAGGCCTCACGCCGCGCGGGATCGGCCCGGACGAACTCGGCACCGCGATGAAGGCGCAGCTGGCGAAGTACGGTGCCTTGATCAAGCAGAACGGGATCACGGCGGAGTAGGTTTGGCGCGGGGTGGGATGGTGCGCAAGCGGAGCTTGCACACCCTACGGGGCACCGCCAAGCCCCAATCCGCACCCCGCCGTCACCTGGTACGCGTAGGGTGTGCAAGCTCCGCTTGCGCACCGTCAAGCGCCCATTGCGCGCCCGCGCCGTCACGTGGGACCCGTAGGGTGTGCAAGCTCCGCTTGCGCACCATCAAGCGCCCAACCGCGCCCCAGCCTCACTTCAGCACCCGCTCCAGCGCATCCGCCAGCGCGCGCGGCGAGAACGGCTTCGACAGCACCTCGTAGCCCATCTCGCCGATCGCATCCACCTGTTCGGCGTAGCCCGTCATCAGCAGGACCTTGAGGGTCGGGTAGCTTTCCCTGACGGCTTTCACCAGCGCGATGCCGTCCCGGCCACCGGGCATGACAACGTCGGTGAGCAACAGGTCGACCCTGGCGCCGGAATGCTGCAGCCATTCCAGCGCGGCATCGACACCATCGCGGTGCACTACGCTGCATCCGAGCTTCTCCAGCACCGGCATCACCACGGCCGCCACCTCGGCGTTGTCCTCGACCAGCAGCACCGACTTGCCGAAGGACGGCTGCCGCCCTTCGGGCGCCGGCGCGGCGCTGGGCGCCAGCCCGGATGCCGGGAACTGCAGGGTGATCTTCGTTCCCTGGCCCGGCGCGGTCTCCAGCAGGACGTCGCCGCCGGCGCGCCGGCACAGCGCCTGCACCTGGCTCAGGCCGAGCCCGGTGCCCTTGCCGAGCGGCTTGGTGGTGAAGAACGGGTCGAAGGCCTTGCGCGCCACATCCTCCGGCATGCCTTCGCCGGTGTCGGCGGCGGTGATCCACACCCTGGCCGCGCCGCTCGCGCGGTGCTCACCGGCCGTCAGGCGGAACTCGCCGCCGCCGGGCATCGCGTCCTTCGCGTTGACCGCGAGGTTGATCAGCGCCAGTTCCAGTTCCGCCGCGTCGACGCAGACCGGCGAGGTGTCCGGCTGCACGTCGATGGTCAAGGTGATGCGGCTGCCGAGCGTCGGCTGCAGCAGGTCACGCAGGGTGGGCAGGCGCTCCTGCAGCGCGATGATCTCCGGCGTCAGCGCCTGGCGGCGCGAGAAGGCGAGCAGCTGGCGGGTGAGCTTGGTTGCGGATTCCACCGCCCGACCGATCGCGTCGGCGAACTTGCTCGGCGCATCCGGCTGCGTCAGGCGCAGCAGGTGCAGGTTGCCGCTGATCACCATCAGCGCATTGTTGAAGTCGTGGGCCACGCCACCGGTCAGCCGCCCAAGCGCCTCCATCTTCTGCGCCTGCAGCAGCGCCTCCTCGACGTGGCGCCTGGCCAGCGACTCTTCCTGCAGCTTGCGGGCCGCCTCCAGCGCTTCGCGGGTGCGGCGCATCGCCAGGTAGGCAGCGAACACCAGCAGCAGCACCGGCGCCATCACGAAGCCGGCGATGCGCAGCAGCTCGCGCATCCAGCCCGCGCTGATCACGGACAGCTCGCGGCCGATGCCGATGTAGACCGGATAGTCGCCCAGCTTGCGAAAGAGGATCAGCCGCTCCTGGCCGTCGAGGCTGGAGACGCTGCGGATCAGGCCACTGGTTTCGCCCGCCAGCACGCGCGACAGCACTTCGCCCTTGGGCGACATGCGCTCGGGCTGCCCCGGCAGCTGCGGCCAGCGCGAATAGACCAGCCCATCCTGCCGAAACAGGGTCACGGCCACGCCCGGTTCGTCGGCTGCGAGCTGCCGGTGGAACTGGCCGAAGTAGCTGGCATACAGGCCCACCGACACCAGCCCGGCGAAGTCGCCGTTGGCCCGATAGCGGCCACGGCTGATGTTGAAGAATCGCTCGGCCCCTGCCTGCATGACATCGCTGACGAAGACGCCGTGGCCCTTCTTGTCCTTGTGCCACTGGAAGTAGGGCAGCCGCGAAACATCCAGGGTGGCGGGCGGTTCGGCGAGGCGGTCGCTGACCAGCGGCTGGCCGTCGGCGCCCTGCACCCAGATGGACTGCACCTGGGGCTTGCCCTCTGACATCTCCAGCAGCTGTCGATGCAGTTGATCGCGATGCGCGATCAGGCTGGCGTCGTCCTCGGACTTCACCAGCGCCAGGGTGTATCGCAGCAAGGTGTCGTTGGTGTCGAGGACACGCAGCGCATGTTCGTGCGCGATGGCCAGGGTGCGTTGCAGCCGGACCTCCGCCTCATGCTGCATCTGCCCGTGGCGGTAGACCGCGAAGGTCACGAACAGGAGCAACGCGACGGCCGCACACGCCAGCATGAAGTGCCGCAACGATCGCAGGCTGGTGACCGTGAAATCCGGGCGCAGGCCGGCCGGCAGATGCACGAAGCCTGATTGTTTCCAGCCGCGGGTCATGGGGTTCCTGGCGGCGGTGGGCCGCTCACCAAAGTATGCCGCAGCGCCACCGCGCGTGCCGCGCCGCTCAGCTGGCGGGCTGTATCGCGCGTTTCAAGGCCGCCCGGGCGAGCAAGCGCGTGGAATCGAGCGTCGGCAAGGGCGAGTTCGCGTCGTCCATCACCAGTGGAAGCTCGGTACAGCCGAGCACGACCGCATCGCAGTCCTCCTCGCGTCCCATGCGCCCGACGATGGCGGCAAAAGCTTCCACCTGGGCGGCGCTGCGGATGCCCCGGACCAGCTCCTGCATGATCATCCGATCGATCGCCATCCGCTCGTGCAGCTGCGGGCGCGCGAATGCCAGGCCGTGCGCGCGGAGCTTGTCGGGATAGACCTCGCTCTCCACCAGCCACTTCGTGCCCGTCAACGCCAGCCGGCGAAAGCCGCGCCGCGCCGCTTCATCGGCAACGACGTCGGCGATGTGCAGCCAGGGCAGCGGCGAGGCCGGCTGCACCAGCGCGAACGCCTGGTGGATCGTGTTGTCGGGACAGATCAGGAACTGCGCCCCGCTGGCCGCCAGCTTGTGCGCCGATGCCAGCATCAGGTCGGCCACGCCCTGCAGGTCGCCGGCGGCGAGCCGTTCGACGTACAGGTGCAGCGAGGGCGAGTGCAACGAGACCTCCGGATGGCGGTGCTCGCCGCCGAGCAGGGCTGCGCCTTCCATGCAGATCGTGCGATAGCACAGGGCCGCACCCTCGGCGGAACAGCCCACGATCCCGATGTGCAGCGGCATGGCGCAGCGGGCCAGCTCAGGCCGGCAGGTCGCCCGCTTCGCCGAGCACTTCGCGCTCGTAGGCGTGCAGCGAAGGCAGGCCGCCGGTGTGCAGGAACATCACGTTCTCGTCCGGCTCGAATGCACCCTGGCGCGCCATGCCGATCAGGCCGGCCATGATCTTGCCGGTGTAGACCGGGTCGAGCGGGATGCCTTCGGTGCGCGCGAGCAGCTGCACCGCCTCGACCATGCGGGCGTTCGGCACCGAGTACTTCGGCTGCCAGAAGCCGCCGACGCATTGCACGTCCTCGGGCTTGACCCTGATGTCCACGCCCAGCAGGTCGAGCACGGCCTGCGCTTCCTTCAGCACCAGCGGCGCCTGGTCGGCCGGGTCGCGGCTGACACCGATGCCGGTGATCGGGATGCGGATGTTGTTGCCCAGGAAACCGGCGACCAGGCCGCCGTGCGTGCCCGAGCTGCCGGAGCCGACCACCAGCCGATCGATGCGCATGCCTTCGTCGAACAGTTGCTGCTGCAGTTCCTGCGCGCAGGCGACGTAGCCCAGGCCGCCGACCGCATTCGAGCCGCCGCCGGGGATGATGTAGGCCTTGCGGCCGGCGCGGGCCACGTCATCGGCCATCTTCTGCATCTCGACGGCCATGTTGCTGCCGCCGGGCACCACGTTGATGGCTTCGACGCCCATCAGGCGGAACATGAAGTTGTTGCCGCTCGCGTCGGGCTTGTAGCTGTGGGGGACGCGTTCCTCGATGACGAAGCGGCACTGGAGGCCTTCCTTCACCGCGGCGGCCAGCGTGATGCGGCAGTGGTTGGACTGCGGCGCACCGCAGGTGACGAGCGTGTCGGCGCCTTGCGCCAGTGCATCGGCCACCAGGAACTCGAGCTTGCGCGTCTTGTTGCCGCCGGGAAAGAGGCCCAGCATGTCGTCGCGCTTGATCCATACGCGCGGCCCCTTGCCGCCGGGGCAGGAGGCGGCGAGTGCTCGCGTGAAGTTGGGGAGGAATTCGAGGGGCGTGACGAAGCTCGTGTAGCGGCGCCGGGGGAAGCGGGAGAGGTCCATGGCGGAATGGTATGCGAATCTCGACCCCGTCATTGCCGCGGAGCGGGAACGACGGGGACCGAGTCGAAAGGCCTCAGGGCTTTCCCGCCCCGCGTGCAGGCGACAATCGCACCATGTACTTCGGCTGGAACATCGTGGTCGCGGCGTCCCTCCTGACGCTGCTTTCCTCCGGGCTGCGCCTCGGCATCGGCCCGTTCTTCCTGCCGATGGCGCAGGACCTCGGCTTCAGCCGCAGCCTGCTGGCTTCCATCGTCGCCGTCGGCATGATGTGCTACGGCCTTGCCATGCCGCTGGCCGGCCTGCTGGTGGCACGGCGGGGCACGCGCTTCGTGCTGCTGTCCGGAACCGCGCTCGTCGTGGTCGCGACGCTGTGGACGGTGCTCGCGCGCAGCCCGCTGCCCTTCATGCTGTCTTTCGGTGTCCTGCTATCGGTGGGCCTGGCATTCACCAGCCCCGTCGCCCTGACACCGGTGATCAGCAAGTGGTTCACCCGCAAGCGGGGCCGGGCCCTGTTCTTCCTCTCGACCGGCTCCATGGCCGGCATGGCCGTGATGACCCCGCTCATGGGCTGGGCGATCGGCCACTGGGGCTGGCGGGCGGCGCTCATCGGCTTCGCCACCGTGTTCACGGCGGTGACGCTGCCGGCGGCGCTGTGCATCGTGCGTGACGACGCGCCCGAGAACACGGACCTGCTGCCGGCCGACATCGCCGCCCGCGCCAACGCGCCCAAGCCGCGCGACAGCCTGAGACTGCGCGATGCGGTGCGCACGGCTCCGTTCTGGAAGATCTTCTTCGGCCTGTTCTGCTGCGGCTTCAGCATGAACCTGCTGGGCACGCACGGCGTGCCGATGCTGATGGACCACGGCTTCGACCCGATGACCAGCTCGATGGGCATCGGCGTGATCGGCGTGGTGGCGATCTTCGGCACCCTGGTGCTGGGGCACTTCGCCGACACCCTGCCGCGCCGCGGGATCCTGGCGGCGATCTACTTCATCCGCGGGCTGGGCTTCTTCGCGCTGGTGGTGGTGGGCACGCACTGGGAGCTGTACCTCGCGGCCAGCATCGGCGGGCTGGTGTGGGCCGGGAGCATCGCCTTGTCGTCAGCGATCCTGGCGGATGTGTACGGCGTGCGCCTGGTGGGCGTGCTCTATGGCGTGGCGTACCTGGGGCACCAGCTGGGTGGAACGCTCAGCTCCTGGCTGGGCGGCTGGGGCTACGAGACCTACGGCACGCACTGGCTGGCGTTCGGGGCGGCGGGAATGCTGTTGATCGCGGCGGCGGTCGTCGCGCTGCAGTTGCCGCGCAAGGGGTTCACCTTGATGGCGCCGCAGGCGGCTTGAGAAGGGAAAGCGGCCGGGGGGCCGCTGGGGGGAGCTCTGGATCCCCGCCTCCGCGGGAATGACGGAGGGGGCGCCGGTGACGCTCAGGCTGCTTGCGCTTGCCGCTGCGCCAGCTTGCGCTTCGCATACGGCACCAGCCCGCCGGCGGCCAGGATCTCCAGCGCCGTCGCCGACAAGGGTGTCGCGGTCAGCACCTGGCCGGTGGTCAGGTTGGTGATGGTGGCCGTGTCCAGGTCCACCGACAGCTCGTGCCCGGTCTGCACCGCCTTCGAGATGCCGTCGCACACGAGGATCGGAAAGCCGTTGTTGATGGCGTTGCGCAGGAAGTAACGGGCGAATCCATCGGCGATCACCAGCTGGATGCCGGCCCCGCGCAATGCGAACACCGGACCTTCGATGGTCTTGCCGCCGCCGCCGAAGTTGACCCCGGCCACCACGATGCCGTAGTCGCCTGCGAGCGCCTTCGCCGAGAACGACGGATCGAGGTCGGCGAAAGCCGCCTTGGCGAGTTCGGCGTCGGCCAGCGCGTTCGAGCTCTTGAAGCGCGTGGGCATGATCTCCAATGCCTTGACGTCGTCGCCGACACGGTAGGCGCCAGCCCGGATCTGCTCAGACATGGGCCAGCTCCTTGCCTGCCGCCTGCAGCGTGCGCGGATCGGTGATGACCCCCTGCACGGCCGAAGCCGCCACCGTCTGCGGCGAGCCGAGGTAGACGAACGAATCCGGGCTGCCCATGCGGCCCTTCATGTTGCGGTTGCCCGAGCTGATCGCGACCTCGCCGGCGCCCAGCACGCCGCTGTGCTCGCCCATGCAAGGCCCGCAACCCGGCGGGAACACCAACGCACCGGCGTCGGCGAGCGTCGAGATGTGGCCTGCCTTCAGTGCCCGCTGGTAGACCTCGCGGGACGCCGGCACCACCACGAAGCGCACGCCCGGAGCCACCTTGCGGCCCTCGACGATCGCCGCGGCGGCGGCGAGGTCCTCGAAGCGCCCGTTGGTGCAGGTGCCGATGAAGGCTTCGTTGATCGCCTTGCCGGCCTGCGAAGCCACGCTGTGGATGTTGTCCAGCGCATGCGGGCAAGCGAGCAGCGGCTCCAGCGAACCGAGGTCGACTTCGATCACTTCCTCGTACCTGCAGTCGGCGTCGCTGCGCACGGGCGTGAAGGGACGCTGGGCGCGGTCCTTCACGTAGGCCAGCGTCACCTCGTCGGGCTCGAAGATCGCCGACTTGGCGCCCATGTCCGAGCAGTAGTTGGTGATGGTGAAGCGCGCGTCCATCGACAGGTCGGCGACACCGGGGCCGCCGATCTCGATCGTCTTGTAGATCGCCTTGCGCTCGTAACCCAGCAAGTTCATCAGGTGCAGCGCCACGTCCTTGGTGGTGACGCTGTCGCGCAGCTTGCCGTGCAGCTCGACGCGGATCGTCGCCGGCACCACCAGCCAGATCTCGCCCAGGGCGGCCGCGACCGCGGCATCCGTCTGGCCGACACCGATCACCACGGCGCCGATCGCGCCGCCGGTGGGCGTGTGCGACTCGTTCATGATGATCAGCTCGCCGGGCAGCACCAGCCCTTTTTCCGGCATGACCACGTGCATGATCCCGCTGCCGACGTCGAACAGGTTCTTCACCTCGAACCTCTTCGCGGCCTTGCGGATGGCGGCGTGCACGTCGGCGATCGCCACGGTTTGCGCCGGGCTCTGGTGATCCAGCGTGAAGGCGACGCGCTCGGGGTCGAACAGCGTGTCCGACCCCAGCGTGTCTATGGTGTTGAACACCAGCTTGCCTTGCAGGTCCATGCTGGCGACCTGGTCCACCTTGCAGTCCAGGAACTGGCCCGGCTTCACCCAGTCCAGCCCCGCCGCGCGGGCCAGGATCTTTTCCGTGATGGTCATGCCCATGGCGTCACTCGGCCTGGATGTTGGCGGCCTTGATGGTCGTGCCCCACTTGGCGGCGTCCTTCTGGATCAGGGCGGCGAACTGCGCCGGCGTGGTGGCGGGCGACTGCAGTCCCATGATCTGGTAGCGGGCCCGGATCTCGCTGTTCTGCAGCACTTCGGCGACGTCCTTCTGCAGCTTCTCGGTGATGTCCCTGGGCAAGCCCGCGGGGGCCACCAGGCCGAACCAGTTGCTGAAGTTGTAGCTCGGGAGGCCCGCTTCGGCCATGGTCGGCACGTCCGGCAGCAGCGCGGACCGCTTGGTGCCCAGCACCGCCAGCGGCTTGAGCTTGCCGGCCTTGATGTGCGGCAGCACCTGCGAGGCGGCGTCGAAGTCCAGCTGCGTCTGCCCGGACAGCACCGCGTTCACCGCATCGGCCGTGCCCTTGTACGGCACCATCGTCAGGTCCACCTTGGCGGCGTCCTCGAACATGGCGGCAGCCAGGTGCGGCGCGCCGCCGTTGCCGGAAGTGGCGGTGCTGATCGAGTCGGGCTTCGCCTTGGCGGCGGCGATCAGCTCCTTCACGGTCTTGAAGGGTGCGTTCGGTTGCGACACCAGCACGAAGTCCACGGCGGCCGTCTGGGCGATCGGCGTGAAGTCCTTGATGGGGTCGAAGCGCATGTTCTTGTACAGGTGCTGGTTCACCGTCAGGTTGCCGGCCGTGGCCATCAGCAGCGTGTAGCCGTCGGCGGGCGCCTTGGCCACCTGCTCCGAGCCGAGCAGGCCGGCGGCGCCGGGCTTGTTCTCCACCACCACCTGCTGGCCCCACTTGTCCGTGAGCTTCTGCGCCACCAGGCGGGCGACGACGTCGGTCGGGCCGCCGGCGGTGAAGGCAACGATGATCTTGACCGGCTTGTTCGGGTAGCTGCCTTGGGCGAGCGCCGCGGTGCCGAAGCCGGCCAGGGATGCGGCGATGGCCGTGAGGGTCAGGGTGCGACGGGTGAACTGCATTGCTTGTCTCCGGAATGAAAATGGATCAGGCGCCGAGCGCCGCGACGGCCTTGGCCTTGGCGGTACAGGCGGCCACGAGGAAACCGAGGTCGGTGCCGGTGGAGACGAAGCGCGCGCCCATGCGCACGAACTTCTCCACCAGGTCGGGGCGCGAGGCAAGGCCGCCGATGCCCACGTGCTTGCCGTGCTTGCGGCAGGCGGCGATGGTGCGCTGGTAGGCGTCGGCGACGCGCGGGTCGTCGTAGGCGCCGGGCACGCCCCATTCGGAAGTCAGGTCGTTGGTGCCGATCAGCATCATGTCGACCCCTTCGACCGCAGCGATTTCCTCGACCCGCTCCAGCGCCTCGACGGCCTCCATCATCACGATCACCATCGTCGCCTTGTTCAGTTCGACGTTGGCTTCGGCGGTGGGATAGCTGCGGTACTGCAGGTGCGGCAGCCCGCCGTTGGCGGAGCGGTCGCCGTGCGGCGCGAAGCGGGCGAAGCGCACCACCTCGCGCGCCTGTTCGGCGCTGCGCACGTGCGGGGCGATCACGCCCATGGCGCCGCCATCCAGCACGCGCGAAATGTACTCGGGCGTGTTGGCCGGAACGCGAACGAACGCCGGGATGCCGATCTCCAGGGCGGCCATGCAGATCTGGCTGGTGCTTTCCAGCGAGAAGCTGCAGTGCTCCATGTCGATGTAGAAGGTGTCGAAGCCGGCGGTCTTGGCGATGCGGGCGATCTCGACGCCGCGCACCAGGCGCACCATCATCGAGGACACCACTTCGTCGCGGGCCAGCTTTTCCTTGACGCCGTTGCGCAGGATTTCAGCGAGGGGAGGGTTCATGGGGACGCGGCAGGGCCGCGGTGAGGTCTTCAAAGATTCTCACATTGTAGGAGACTTTTCGAAGGGTGTGCGCGGCAAAGCCGCGCGCACCCTCCCTGCCGCGCAGGCCGGCCCCTAACCCAATGCCCGGGCCGGCAGGTCGACCACGTCCGCACTTTCCGCGATGCCGCGCGAGATCTCCGCTGCCGCCTTCATGACGGCGGGCGCCAGCGCGTGAAAGGCTTCCAGCTTGGGCGAGGTGGTCGAGGTTGCCAGGGCGATGCTGCCCAGCACCTCACCGTCCTTGTTGAACAAGGGCGCGGCCAGCCCGGCGATGCCGGCGCGGTACTCGCCCAGCGAGAAGCTGTAGCCCTGCTGGCGGATGGCCGAGAGCTTGTCGCGCAGGGACTCCCAGTCGGCGCCCAGCCTGGCCGCCGCGATGCGATCGCGCTGGCGATTGAAGACGCTGCGCAACTGGTGCGGCGGCAGGTGGGCCAGGATGATGTTGGCGGTGGCGCCGGCCACCAGCGGCCGCTGCTGCCCGCGGCCGAACAGCCCCTCGGGTGCGTCGTCGGTGGCAACCTGCTGCACGCACATCACCGAGTCGCTGTACAGCACCGACAGCAAGGCGCTGAAGCCGGTGCGGCGCGAGAGCGCGGCAACGACAGGGCTGCCGATGCTGTACACGGGGTCCGACACGCGCGACACGCGATCGAGCGCCAGCACGCGCGGCCCGATCACGTACGAACCGCTGCCGACGCGGGCCAGCAGGCCGGCCTGGTGCAGGGACTTGAGGTAGCGGTAACAGGTGGAAGGCGGCAGCTCGAAGCGGGCGGCGAGTTCGTCGGCCGACCAGACGGGAGCGTCGACACCGAACGCGTCCAGCAGGGCGAGCATCTTGTCCTGGCTGCTCATGGCGTTCTCATTCGCGCTGGATTCTATGCGGCGCGCGGCTGATGCGTTACGCTGTTTCGCAGCCTGCCCCAGATCCAGAGGAGACCATGAGAACGACACTTGCCTTCACCTTGCTCGCCGCCACGCTGTCGTGCGTGGCAGTGCCCGCCGCCGCCCAGCCCACCCGGCCCTTCCCCACGAAGCCCGTGACCCTGGTCGTGCCCTTCACGCCCGGTAGCGGCAGCGACACCATCGCCCGCGTCATCGCACCCAAGCTGGCCGCGAAATGGGGCCAGGGCGTGGTCGTGGACAACAAGCCGGGCGCCAGCGGCAACCTCGGCGCGCTCGCCGTGGCCAAGGCGGTCCCGGACGGCCACACGCTGCTGATGGCGATCAACACGTACACGATGACGCCGGCGGTCTACAAGAACATGCCGTTCGACGCCATGCACGATTTCGCCCCCATCACCAAGCTGGCAGACGCCGACTTCGCGCTGGCGGTGCACCCCTCGCTGCCGGTGACGGACATGCGTTCGCTGGTCGCCTATGCCAAGGGCAACCCGGGTCGCTTCAACTACGCCTCCCCGGGCAACGGGACGCCGCACCACCTGGCCATGGAACTGTTCAAGGGCACCTACGGGGTGTTCCTCGTGCACGTGCCTTACAAGGGGCTTTCCGGCGCCCTCACCGACCTGATGGGCGGCCAGGTGCAGATGATGTTCGCGACGGTGCCCTCGCTGCGCCAGCACGCGCAGGCCGGCCGGGTCAAGCTCCTGGGCGTGACGGGAGCGGAGCGCAGCAGCCTCATCCCCGATGTCCGGACCTTCCTCGAACAGGGCTTGCCGGCGCTCGCCGGGATCAACTCGTGGTACGCGGTGCTGGCGCCGGCCAGGACCCCTGCGGACCTGGTGGCGCGGCTGAACCGCGACTTCACCGAAGTCATGCACTCCGACGAAGTGAAGACCGAGTTGGCCAAGCAGGGCATCACGGTGACCACGGGCACGCCGGCGCAGCTCGAGGCCCTGGTGGCGACCGACATCGCCCGCTGGCAGAAGGTCGTCAGCGCCGCCGGCATCAAGCCGGACTGAGGACGGCCCAGCCCGCCTGAGCTCAGGCCCGGCGAACGCCCGGGTCCTCCACGCGTTCGCCGTCTTCCCTGGTGAACGGCGGCAGCTTGGCCACGGGCAGGATTTCCAGCACCGCTTCGGAAGGCCGGCACAGCTTCGTGCCGAGCGGCGTCTGCACGATCGGGCGGTTCATCAGGATCGGATGCTGCCCTATGAAGGCAAGCAGCTCGTCGTCGGTCCACTTCGGATCTTCGAGCTTCAATTGCGCATAGGGCGTGCCCTTCTGGCGCAGCAAGTCGCGCACGGAAATGCCCATGGCGGCGACCAGTGCCTTCAGCTTTTCCTTCGAAGGCGGCGCCTTCAGGTACTCCACCACTTCCGGCTCGATGCCCGCATGGCGGATGAGGGCCAGCGTGTTGCGGCTGGTGCCGCAGGCCGGGTTGTGGAAGATCGTCACGGGAATCATTGCTTCAGCTCCTCTGGCTCGCCAGGCCTGCTTCATACCAGCCCTGCGAGCGGTTCACGACGGCGACCACGAACAGCATGACCGGGACCTCGATGAGCACACCCACGACCGTGGCCAGCGCGGCCCCGGACTGGAACCCGAACAGGCTGATGGCGGTGGCAACCGCGAGTTCGAAGAAATTGCTGGCGCCGATCAGCGCGGACGGCCCGGCAACGCAGTGTTGCACGCCCATCTTGCGATTCAGCCAGTAGGCCAGGCTCGAATTCAGGACGACCTGGATCAGGATGGGCACCGCAAGCAGCGCGATCACCAGCGGCTGCCGCAGGATGGCCTCGCCCTGGAACGCGAACAACAGCACCAGCGTCAGCAGCAGCGCCGAGATCGACAAGGGGCCGAGCTTGCCGACCACCGCCTCGAAGTGCTGGACGCCTTTGGCCAGCAGCGCCCTGCGCCAGACCTGGGCGGCGACCACCGGAATGACGATGTACAGGCCCACCGAAGCCAGCAGCGTGTCCCACGGGACGCTGATGGACGACAGCCCCAGGAGCAGGGCCACGATGGGGGCGAACGCCACCACCATGATCGAGTCGTTCAACGCCACTTGCGAGAGGGTGAAGTACGGGTCGCCCTTGCACAGCTGGCTCCACACGAACACCATGGCGGTACATGGGGCCGCCGCGAGCAGGATGAGGCCGGCGATGTAGCTGTCGATCTGTTCGGCCGGCAACATCGGGGCGAAGACGTGGCGGATGAAGATCCACGCCAGCAGCGCCATCGAGAACGGCTTCACCGCCCAGTTGATGAACAGCGTGACCCCGATGCCACGCGCATGGGACTTCACCTGGCCGAGCGCCGCGAAGTCGATCTTCAGCAGCATGGGAATGATCATCACCCAGATGAGGAAGCCCACGGGCAGGTTCACCTTGGCCACCTCCAGTGCAGCCACCGCGCGGAAAAATCCAGGCAGCAGCTGGCCCAAGGTGACGCCGGCCAGGATGCACGAGGCCACCCAGATGGTGAGGTAGCGCTCGAAGAAGCCGATCGCGGGCCTGGGCCGTCCGGCCACGGCGCCGCGGGTCGAGTCAGTCGTGGTCATGTCGCCGGCAAGCGCGCTTCAGCAACAGGAAGACGCTGCCTTCACCGGAATGCCAACCGGCTTGCCCTTGGGCGCGCAGCACGCCGCGGCTTCGGGCTCGCTGGCGGCTGGCCTGGCTTGTTCGCTGAACACCGGAATGTCGCCCAGCGTGCGGAAGTGCTCCCACGCGATGCCTTGGGGGTCGGTCACCCAGTGCTTGTCGCTGCGCGCGTAGCAGCAGGTGGTGGCGCCGTCGTCCAGCAAGGTCATGTCCGCCGCTTCGGCCCGTTGCTTGAGTTCGGCCAGTTCTTCCTCGCTGTCGGTCTGGATGCCCAGGTGGTCGATGCCGACCTTCTCGCCGCGGGTGGAGATGGCGAAGTTGATGCGCGGGTCCTCCAGCATCCACTTGGCGTAATCGGGTTCGACGCGCGTGGGCGCGGCCGCGAACATCTTCGAATAGAAGGCGATGCTGGCCTGCAGGTCCTGCACGCGGGTATGGATGTGGAAGCGCTTCATGTCGACTCCTGTGGAAGGTGAGCTAACGGCAGGTGCCTGCCGCATCGGGCGTGCAAGCCACGCCCTGGCAGCAGTTTTCGGTGAGGTAGGCGAGCAGGCCGTTCATCTGCTCGTAGGCAGCCCGGTACACGAGATTGCGGCTGGCGCGCTCCGCCGTCACGAGCCCCGCGTTCGCCAGTTCCTTCAGGTGGAAGGACAGCGTGGTCGCGGGGATCGCCAGTCCTTCCTGCATCACGCCCGGGGTGAGACCCGCCGGGCCCGAGACGATCAGCGCCCGGAAGATGCGCAATCGCACCGGGTGGGCCAGCGCGGCCAGTGAACTCACGACCTGGGTTTCCTGCATGTATGCGACCATACCAGAATTCCCGCACAGTGGTGTTTTCCGTTGGTCAGCTGTCGCCAGGCCGGATAATCGCGGCCTCGCCCTCCCTTTCGGACCCGCCCCTTGACCACCTCTCTCCCGGCCGCGCCGGCCCCGCTGACTTCCGAAGATTTCGACGCCCTCGACGCCGAGCTGGACGCCCTGCGCGCCACCAGCGAGGAAATCCCGCAATGGGAATTCTGTGAAGGCTTCCTGGTGGCGCTGGTCTGCATGCGCCGCGAGGTGCCGCCGCAGGAGT
>JAQGMY010000320.1 GCA_028292105.1 Ramlibacter sp. | reverse complement strand
TCCTTCCTGGCAGAGATGTCCTGGATGGCGCCGATCACCCTGCGCGACGGTCCGGTGACGGCCGGTTCAGGCTCGCCGATGATGCGCAGCCACAGCTCCTTCCCTTTGACGCTGATGGCGCGGGCTTCGATGCTGAATGCGGTCTGGAGCTCCACGCACTCGGCCACGGCCCGCATGAGCTTGCTCCGGTCCGGCTCTTCCAGGTGCGCGACTGCCTCCGCCCAGGAGAGCCGCGCACCCTTTCCGTAGCCCAGGATCAGGCGGGCCTGCCGGCTCCACTCGACTTCCATGCCGGGAAAGCGCAGCCACCACGCGCCAAGTTGCCCCAGGTGCGACGCCTGTTCGAGCAGTACCCGCGTCCGGGTTGCCGCAAGCTCTGCTTTCACGCGGCGCGTGATGTCCAGGGCGGTACCGCGGTATCCCTTGAAAGCACCCGTGGGGTCGAACACCGGGTCGCCGCTGCTCGACACATACGATGCATCCGATGCGCTTCCGATGCGGAACTCGAATCCGCGAAAGGACTGGCGCCGTTCGAGCACTTCGATGTGCGGGCGCCATGACGACTGCAAAGGGACTGCGTGAGGGAGCTCCCACCGGCAACGTCCCAGTGAGTTGGCGGCCCCGGGGATGGGCATCTGCCGGCTTTCACCCATGCGCGTGAAGCGATAGTTGGCATCCTGCTCCCACGAATATTCATAAGTGGCGTCCGGATCGGCAGCGGAGATGTCGACGGAGGACGGCGGCGGCGGCTCCGGCTGCTCTTGTCGTTCGCCCAGCTCGATGACAGTGCCGGCAAGTTGCAGGGGCTGGTCGCCGTCGTCCACGGAAACGATCTCACCGTCGCCCTTGAACCGCTTGACCTGCCCTTCGGGTGTGATGAAGCGGAACTCCACGCTGAACGTCCGGTGGCCCCTGCGCACCAGGTCTTCGACGTCCTGCAGCGCCTCGAGGTCCGCCGGGTGGATCGATCGAAGAAGGGACGCGAACAAACCGTCGAAACTGCCCTGCGCGTACCCGAAGATCGCCTCCGCCTGCGCGGAAAGCGAGAGCTCTCCGGAGGGGAACGTCCAGATCCAGTAGCCCAGGCCCGCCAGCGGCACTGCGCTTGCTGGCGCGCCGGAAGGCATGGGCGCAGGCGGTCCTCGACCCGCATCCTTTGCGCGGCCGGCGAGCCGCGCAAAACTGGCAACGATCTTGCGAAGAAACACTGTTGCTCTACTTTGGGGTTCCGGGCTTTCAGGGTACGCAATCCTCGCGGAATTGGGTGCCTCCAGGAACGAAAGGTGTGGAGCCCGGAAAGACCATGCTCATCAACAAGTAAAATGCATCTCTGCCGCTTCGGTGAAGCAGCGCATCACCCATCAAGACGACGGACCCTCCAGTGAATGACCGAAAGCGCGCCCCATGACACCGTCCATGGGCAGCCCTCGGGTCGCCGTCGTCGGCGCCGGCATCGTCGGCACCAGCATTGCACTGGCCTTGCGCAAGCGCGGTGCGCAGGTCACGCTGGTCGATCGCGATGAACCGGGCAGTGGCTGCAGTTACGGCAACTCGGGCGCCATCAGTCCTGCCTCGGTCGCACCGCTGGCCATGCCCGGCATCCTGGCTTCCGTGCCTGGCATGCTGCTCGACAACGAGAGCCCGCTCCACCTGCCCTTGCGCTACCTGCCGCAGGCGTTGCCGTGGCTGCTGCGATTCGTCGCCTCCGCTCGCCCGGCAACCGTGGAAGCCTCCGCGGCCAAACTTGCCGCTCTGCACGCGGGCGCGCTCGACGCCCACGAAGCCATGACGCGCGAGCTCGGCGTTCCCGAACTGTTCCTGCGGCGCGGCCACCTCCACCTGTATCCCGATGCGAAGGCCCTGGCCAAGGACTCCGGCGGCTGGCGCATGCGGCAAGCGTACGGATTCGAGGCGGAACGGCTCGATCGCGGGGGCATCGAGGCGCTGGAGCCCAACGTGTCGGCGCGCTACCAGGTGGGCATGTACCTGGCCGATCACGCCACCATCCTCAATCCCCTGCGTTACGTGCAGGCGATGGCCGGCGCCTTCGCCGCGGCAGGCGGCGGCATCCTGCGTTCGGCGGTTGCGCGGCTGGAGCGTGGCGATGCAGCCTGGCAACTGCGCGCAACCGGCGCGGCCGACGGCATGGAGTTCGACCACGTGGTGGTGGCCGCCGGTGCGTGGTCGAAGGTCCTGTTGGCGCCGCTGGGCGTGCGGCTGGCGCTGGAAAGCCAGCGCGGCTACCACGTGCAGTTCCCGGGAGCGCAAGGCGTCATCTCGCGCACCGTCGTGCTCGCCGACCGGAAGGTGTTCGTCACCCCGATGGAAGACGGCTTGCGGGTCGGCGGCACCGTCGAAATCGGCGGACTGGATGCGCCGCCCGACGAGCGCCGCTCCGCGGTGCTCGGTCGCATCGCGCGGGCCACTTTTCCCGGTCTCGCGCAAGCCTCGGCCCGGACCTGGATGGGTCACCGGCCGTGCATGCCCGACTCTGTGCCGGTCGTGGGCGCTGCGCCGGGTCAGCGGGGGCTCTGGCTGGCCACCGGGCACGGCCACCTCGGCCTGACGGATTCGCTGAACACCGCGGAACGGATCGTCGGGGCGCTGCTCGGTCCCGTCTAGCTGCTTGGCGGCGAACGCGCTCGCCGCGCGGCCCTGTCAGCCGGTGCGGCCCTGCGTCGCCGCACTCGCACCACCCGCTGCGGCGGGCTCCTCCGCCGCACCACTGGTGTAGCTGGATGCACTGCGTGCCTGGTGCGGCGCCGGCTTGCCGGGCAACGGCGGCAGGGCCCTGGCCTTGTTCAAGTCGATGCCGGCGATCTCGGCCACGCGGCGGCCGTAGTCTTCGTCGCAGTGCCACAGATGCCAGACCATCCGCAACCGGATCACCTCGGGGCATTCCTTGAGGTCACCGCCGACGTTGTTCACCAGGTCTTCGCGCTCCCAGTCCTGGAAGGTGCGATAGCGCTCGCCGGCCTGCCGGTAGTCGTCGGCCGTGCGCGTGGTCTGGTACCTGCCCAGGTGGCCCTCGACCCACTGGTGGTACTCCTTGCCTTGACGCGGCGCTTCCTGCAGGCCGCCGACCAGGCTGGGCTCGTAGTTGATGTGCTTGTTGGCGCCGGTGGGATCGACGTACTGCGCCATCGAGCCGCCCTGCTGGTTGGTGTGCGCCCGTGCGGCCGGTTGCGGCGCGTTGATGGGCAACTGCAGGTAGTTGGGGCCGACGCGGTAGCGCTGCGTGTCGGAGTACGACAGCGTGCGTCCTTGCAGCATCTTGTCATCGGAGAAGTCGATGCCGTCGACCAGCACGCCGGTGCCGAAAGCCGCCTGCTCGGTCTCGGCATGGAAGTTGTCCGGATTGCGATCGAGCACCAGCCGGCCCGTCGGCAGCAGCGGGAACTGGTCCTCGGGCCAGCGTTTGGTGTCGTCCAGCGGATCGAAATCGAGCTCGGGATGCTCCCCATCCTCCATGATCTGCACGCAGAACTCCCACTCGGGGAAGTCGCCGCGCTCGATGGCGTCATAGAGGTCGCGGGTCGCGTGCCCGACGTCGCGGGACTGGATCTCCGCCGCCTGCGCGGCCGTGAGGTTGCGCACGCCCTGCCTGGGCACGAAGTGGAACTTGACCAGCCGCGCCTCCCCTTGCTCGTTGACCAGTTTGTACGTGTTGACGCCCGAGCCTTCCATCTCGCGGTAGGTCGCCGGGATGCCCCACGGGCTCTTCACCCAGGTGATCATGTGCAGCGACTCGGGGTGGTTCGCGATGAAGTCGTAGAAGCGCCAGTTCTCCTGCCGGTTGCTCACCGGGTCCGGCTTGAAGGCGTGGATCATGTCCGGGAACTTGACGGCATCGCGGATGAAGAAGATCTTGAGGTTGTTGCCCACCAGGTCCCAGTTGCCTTCCACGGTCTTGAACTTGATGGCAAAGCCGCGCGGGTCGCGCGCGGTCTCGGGCGACTCCTTGCCGCCGATGACGGTCGAGAAGCGCAGGAAGACCGGGGTCCGCACGCCGGTCTGCGTCAGCACCTTGGCCCGCGTGTACTTGCCGGCCGGCTCGCCGCCGATGGTTCCGTAGGGCTCGAACCAGCCGTGAGCGCCGGTGCCGCGCGCATGAACCACCCGCTCCGGGATGCGCTCGCGGTCGAAGTGGGTGATCTTCTCGATGAAGTGGTAGTTCTCGAGGGTGGCCGGGCCACGTTCGCCGACCGAGCGCAGCGATTGGTTGTCATGGACGGGATGCCCCTGCCGCGTGGTGAGGGTCGGCTTGTCTTCGCCGGCCGGTGCGTCCTGCCCGCCGGAACGAGATTCGGGGCGCTCTTGCGTGTTCATTGCTGCTCCTTGCTGCCGCAGTGCAGGCTAGCGAACACGTGCTGGGCCGTTTGTCAGCGGTTTGCTACTACGCTGTCGGCCGTCGGGGCCATCGCGGCGGTGGCGGAAACTCGACCGCCGCGGCAGCCCCGTCAGCCCGCCGGCGCCGCCAAAAAGCGCTCGGCCAGTCGCACCCAGTAGGCCGCGCCTACCGGGAGGTTGCGGTCGTTGAAGTCGTAGCCCGGGTTGTGGACCATGCAGCCGCTGGCGCCGTCACCGTTGCCGATGATCAGGTAGCAGCCCGGCACGCGTTCCAGCATGAAGGAGAAGTCCTCGCTGGCCGTCAGCGCCGGGCCTTCGGCGATCACGCAGTCGGCGCCCACCAGCTCCACCGCCACGTCGCGGGCGAACTGCGTTTCCGCCGGCGTGTTGACCAGCACCGCATAGCCGCGGCGGTAGTCGACCTCGGCCCGCACGCCGAAGCTTTCGGCCTGCGCCGCCACCAATGCCTTGATGCGGCGCTCCAGCAGCGCCCGCACTTCGCGCGTCAGGGCGCGCACGGTCAGCTCCAGGACCGCGGTGTCGGGGATGACGTTGTTGGCGCGGCCGGCGTTCAGCGCGCCGACAGTGACGATCGCCATCTCCAGCGGCGGTGCGTTGCGCGACACGATGGTCTGCAGCGCCATCACGATGCTGGACGCGGCCACGATCGGGTCGGCCGCATGCTGCGGTTCGGCGCCGTGCCCGCCCACGCCGTGCAGCGTGATGGTGACGTAGTCGGACGACGCCATCATCGCGCCATCGCGGAACACCAGGTGCCCTTGCGGCGTGCCCGGGCCGTTGTGCATGGCGAAGATCGCGTCGCAGGGGTACTGCTCGAACAGGCCTTCCTCGATCATCCGCAGCGCGCCGCCGCCGCCTTCTTCGGCCGGCTGGAACACCAGGTTCAGCGTGCCGCTGAAATTGCCTTCCTGCGCCAGGTACTGGGCCGCCGCCAGCAGCATGGTGGTGTGGCCGTCGTGGCCGCAGGCATGCATGATCCCGGGCCGGCCGCTGGCGTAGGGCAAGCCGGTGCGCTCCTGGATCGGCAGGGCGTCCATGTCGGCGCGCAGGCCCAGGCGCTTGCCGCCGTCGCCGCGCCGCAGCTGCCCGACCACACCGGTGCCGCCCAGTCCACGCCGCACTTCATAACCCCATTGCGTGAGCTTGCCGGCGACCAGTTCGCTGGTCTTGAATTCCTCGAAGCCCAGTTCGGGGTGCTGGTGGATCTGGTGGCGGATGGCGGCGAACGCATCCGCGTTGCGCTCGAGGTAGCCGCTCAGGGCCGGTGGGTTCTTGGTCATGCGAAAGGAAAAAGGTGGGTCGAGGGGCGGCACGGCGCGTCAGGGGCGCCGGTCCATGGAGGCGGGCAGCTTGCGCCAGGGCAGGTCGGCGGGGTCCGCCGCCATCGGGCCGGCGGCCTTGGCCACCAGGATGGCGTGCGCGATCGGCGCGAAGTCGGCACGGAAATGCACGGAGCTCTTGTTGACCAGCAGCTTCATCTGCTCCGGTTCGATCCCGAAGTGGCGGAACAGCTCGCGGTCCAGCATCTGCGACTTGGCGCTGGCGACGGCCACCAGCACGCCGTCGATTTCCAGGCAGGCGCAGGGGCCGAGATCGACGTTCGGGTCCATCGCCATCGGCCC
>JAQGMY010000425.1 GCA_028292105.1 Ramlibacter sp. | reverse complement strand
CTGAGCTAAACCGGCAGATACCCACTCGCAAATCGCTGGGCGATTCTCGAGTGATCCAGCTGGATCGACAAGGCCGGAGTGGATCCGTCCTTGCCGATGGCGAGACCGCGGCTCGCGCCGCGCCCGCGGTCCTCGCAACTACTTGATGCGCTTCAGCGCCGGCCGCGGGCCTGAGGGGGGCCTCGGCGGCTCCGGGTCAGGGCCGGCGTCCGGCGTGTTGCCCGCCGCACCCTCGGGTGTCACCAGTTGCACGACCTTGCCCTCGGAGGATTCGGTCGGCGCGGCCGGGACGCTGGAAAGCGGGGACGGCTTGGCGGCTTCGTCTGCCGGTGTGGTGCCGGCCACGGGGACCGGGAAAGCCATGCCCTGGCCGTTTTCACGCGCATAGATCGCGATCACCCGGCTGACGGGAACCATGATTTCCCGCGCGCTGCCGGCGAACCGGGCCTTGAACTCGATGAAGTCGTTGCCCAGTTTGAGCGAGCTGGTGGCGTCGAAGCTGATGTTCAGCACGATCTCGCCGTTCTTCACGTACTCGCGCGGCACCTGCACGGTCTCGTCGACCAGCACCGCCACGTAAGGCGTGAATCCGTTGTCCGTGCACCACTCGTAGAGCGCCCGAATGAGGTACGGGCGGGTAGAGGTCGACTCGAGCGCGTTCATGGAGGCAGGTACTGCAGCGGCGCTGCCTTATTTTCGCATCACTTTTTCGGACGGCGTCAGTGCCTCGATGTAGGCCGGGCGCGAGAAGATGCGCTCGGCGTACTTCAGCAGCGGCGCGGCGTTCTTCGACAGTTCGATGCCGTAGTAGTCCAGGCGCCACAGCAGCGGCGCGATCGCGACGTCCAGCATGGAGAAGTTGTCGCCCAGCATGTACTTGTTCTTCAGGAACACCGGGGCCAGCTGCGTCAGGCGGTCGCGGATGTGCGAACGGGCCTTCTCCAGGATCTTCTCGTTGGCCTTGGCCACGCGCGACTCCAGCGTGGAGACGTGCACGAACAGTTCCTTCTCGAAATTGAGCAGGAACAGGCGCACACGGGCGCGGTCGACCGGGTCGCCGGGCATCAGCTGCGGATGCGGGAAGCGCTCGTCGATGTATTCATTGATGATGTTCGACTCGTACAGGATCAGGTCGCGCTCGACCAGGATGGGCACCTGGCCGTACGGGTTCATCACGTTGATGTCTTCCGGCTTGTTGTACAGGTCGACGTCACGGATTTCGAAGTCCATGCCCTTTTCGAACAGTACGAAGCGGCAGCGATGGGAGAAGGGGCAGGTCGTACCCGAGTACAGCACCATCATGTTGAATGTCCTTTAAAAACCAAAAAGAGTGGGCGCCCTGAGCGGTCCACTCTGTACGAGTCCGCGGGTCGGCAAAGCCGGACCCCGCGTCCCCACCCTTATTTCACGTTCTTCCAGAACGCCGCGTTGAGGCGCCAGACGATCACCGTCAGCACGCCGAGGAACAGCAACACCCAGGCGCCGACGCGCACGCGGTGGTTCTGTGCCGGCTCGGCCATCCACTCGAGGTAACCGACGAGGTCGCCCACCGCCTGGTCGTACTGCAGCGGTGTCATGGTGCCCGGGTTCACCTGCTTCCAGCCCTTGAACACCTCGGTCTCGTGGCCGTGCTCGGCCAGCTTGTCGAACACCGGCTCGCGGTCGCCCTGCAGTTCCCACAGCACGTGCGGCATGCCGACGTTGGGGAAAGCCAGGTTGTTCCAGCCGGTGGGCCGGCTCGGGTCCCGGTAGAAGGTGCGCATGTACGTGTACAGGTAGTCCGCGCCCGAGCCGCCGTGGCCGGAACGGGACCGCGCGATCAGCGTCAGGTCCGGCGGCACGGCGCCGAACCATTCCTTGGCTTCCTTCGGGTCGAGCGGCACCTTCATGTTGTCGCCGACCTTGTCGGTCACCGTCAACAGGTTGTCCTTGATCTGCTGCTCGGAAATCCCGATGTCCTGCAGGCGGTTGAAGCGCATGAAAGCCGCCGAGTGGCAGTTCAGGCAGTAGTTGACGAACAGCTTGGCGCCGTTCTGCAGCGCCGGCAGGTCGTTGGTGCGGCTGGGCGCCTTGTCCCAGTGGATTTCTTCGCCGCCGGCCGCCTGGGCACCGGCGACCAGGCCGAACGCCATCAGCGCGATGAGGATCAGTTTTTTCATGTCTGCTTGGCTCCGGCTCAATGCGCCGCGAAGGTGATGCGGTCCGGCACCGGCTTGAACTCGCCGAGGCGGCTCCAGATCGGCATCAGCAGGAAGAAGCCGAAGTAGTAGAGCGTGCCGATCTGCGCGATCAGGGTCTTGACCTCGGACGGCGGCTGGATGCCCAGGTAGCCGAGGACGAAGAAGTCGACCACGAAGATGCCGTAGACGATCTTGTGCCAGCTCGGTCGGTAGCGGATCGAGCGCACCGGGCTGTGGTCCAGCCACGGCAGGAAGAACAGGATGATGACCGCGCCGCCCATCGCCACCACGCCCCAGAACTTGGCGTCGAAGACCTTCAGCAGGAAGATGGCGACGACGGCCGCGACGACCACGGCGATCTTCAGGAAGGCCGGCATGCGGCCCTTCCACACCGCCAGGGCGGCGCCGAGGGCGACGACCACGGCGAACACGTTCACCATGAAGTCGGTGGTGGCGCGCAGCATCGAGTAGTACGGCGTGAAATACCAGACCGGTGCGATGTGCGCCGGCGTCTTCAGCGGGTCGGCCGGGATGAAGTTGTTGTACTCCAGGAAGTAGCCACCCAGTTCCGGCGCGAAGAAGATGATCGCCGAGAAGATCATCAGGAACACCGCCACGCCCACCATGTCGTGCACGCTGTAGTACGGGTGGAAAGGGATGCCGTCGAGCGGCTTGCCGTTGGCGTCCTTGGGCGCGTTCGGGCCCTTGATCTCCACCCCGTCCGGGTTGTTCGAACCGACGTCGTGCAACGCCAGGATGTGCGCGGCCACCAGGCCCAGCAGCACCAGCGGGATCGCGATCACGTGGAAGCTGAAGAAGCGGTTGAGGGTGGCGTCGGACACCACGTAGTCGCCGCGGATCATCAGCGCCAGGTCGGGGCCGATGAAGGGCACGGCGGAGAACAGGTTCACGATCACCTGGGCGCCCCAGTAGGACATCTGGCCCCACGGCAACAGGTAGCCGAAGAAGGCCTCGGCCATCAGCATCAGGAAGATCGTGCAGCCGAAGATCCAGACCAGCTCGCGCGGCTTGCGGTAGCTGCCGTAGATCAGTGCCTTGAACATGTGCAGGTAGACCACGACGAAGAACGCCGAGGCGCCCGTCGAGTGCATGTAGCGGATCAACCAGCCCCATGGCACGTCCCGCATGATGTATTCGACCGACGCGAAGGCCTGCGCCGCGTCCGGCTTGTAGTGCATCACCAGGAAGATGCCGGTGACGATCTGGATCACCAGCACCAGCAGCGCCAGCGAGCCGAAGAAGTACCAGAAGTTGAAGTTCT
>JAQGMY010000293.1 GCA_028292105.1 Ramlibacter sp. | reverse complement strand
GAGACCTCGCGGTGGATGCGCTCCACCAGTGGCTGCGGCATCGCGGCGGGCGCGAACAGGCCGACCCAGACGTTCGCGTCGATTTCCGGATAGCCCTGTTCGGCCGCGGTCGGCACGTCCGGGAAGGCCGCCGCGCGCGTCTTGCCGCCATAGGCCAGCGCCTTGATCCGCTTGGTGGCCAGGTGGGGCCGTGCCGACGGGATGCCGGCCCATGTCAGCGGAACCTCACCGCTCACCACCGCGCTCACAGCCTGGGGAATGCCGCGGTAGGGAACGTGCAGGATGAAGATGCCGGCCTTCTGCTTGAGGATCTCGGTGGCCAGCTGCGGCTGGCTGCCCGGCCCGTAGGAGGCATAGGACAGCTTGCCCGGGTTGGCGCGCGCGTACTTCACCAGCTCGCCCAGGTTGTTGGCCGGCAGGCTCGCGCTGGCGACCAGCAGCTGGCTGAACGACACCAGCTTCGTGATCGCCGCGAAGTCGCGGTCCGGGTCGTAAGGCAGCTTCGCGTACAGGTGCGGGTTGATCGTGAAGGTGGCGTCGGTGGTGAACAGCAACGTGTGGCCATCGTTCGCACGCGCCACGATTTCGGTTCCGACGAGCGTGTTCGCGCCGGGGCGGTTGTCCACCGTCACCGGCTGGCCCCAGCGTTCCTGCAGGCGCAGCGCCACGGCGCGGGCGAGCACGTCGACGCCACCGCCGGCCGGATAAGGCACCACCAGCCGCACGGCGCGCGAAGGCCACTCCGTTGCCGACGGCTGCTGTGCAGCGGCGGGGACGCCGGCCATGGCCAGCAAGGCCGTGCCCATGGTGGCCAGCGTGGAACGGCGCGACAAGCCGCGGGGACTGTTCTTCATCTTCACTCCTGTGTGGATGCGGCGAATTGTCGCAACAGTGCGTTCACCTGGTCGGGCGCCTCGATGTCCACCAGGTGGCCGACGCCGGCAAGCTCGAGGAACCGCGCGTGCGGCACCGCGGCGGCCAGCAGGTCGGCATTCGATGCGCGCGGGTTCACGCGGTCCTCCTCGCCTTGCACGATGCACACCGGCATGGTGAGCCGGTCCGCGTGGTCGGGGCTGAAGAAGGGCCCGGTGCGGAAGGCCGCGGCGCGCTCGACACCTGCCGCGTGCAGCCCGCGGGCCAAGTCGGTCGCCAGCTCCCGTGCGGCTGCCGATGCGGAACGCGCCAGGAGATGGTCGACGCCGACATCCGCATATTGGTAGGCGCCCAGGCGGATGCGTTCGATCCGGCGCTGGTAGGCCTCGCGCCGCTCGGGCGAGAGCTCTCTCTGTCCCACGCCCGTGCCGGTGAGGAAGAGCCCTTGCACCCGCTGCGGATGGTGGATGGCGACAGCCTGCGCCACGGCGGAGCCGAAGGAGTTGCCTCCCAGCACGAAGCGATCGAGCCCCGCCGCCTCGGCGAAATCCAGCACCGCCTGGGCGTAGTCGGTGCTGCCCGGCGTCCCGGTTCGCAGGCTGTCGCTGAGGCCATAGCCTGGCGCGTTCCAGGCGACCACACGCCATTGGTCGGCCAGGCCAGCGAGCTGGTAGCGGTAGTAGCCGGCATGCGCGCCTATGCCGTGCAGCAGCAGCAGGGCCGGCGCGGATGGCGACCCGGATTCCAGCCAGGACCAGCGATCGCCCAGGTAGCGCGTCTGCGCTGCGACCGGGATGCGGCCCAGGCGCAGTTCGGGCAAACCGGACAGCCGGGCGCTCACGCCGGCAGCATGAAGCCCGCAAAGAACCGCGCCAAGTCCTCGTGCGCCGACAGCGGCAGCACATGCGCGATGTACTGGTCCGGCCGCACCACCACCAGCGCGCCTTGCGCGCGATCGATCCCGCGCAGGTCGAAGATGTCCTGGCCGGCGTTCTTGAGGTCCGGGGAGAAGACCTTCTCGTAGTCGCGCAAGCCCAGGCGGCCCTTGCGCGGCTGCAGCAACGCGGGCATGGACTCGATCGAGAGCGTGTCGTGCCGCTGCTGGAAGATGGCCCGGACGTCGATCACCGCGTCGATGTCCTGGCCGGCGCGGGTGTACTTGCGCACCGGCGAATCCGGCGACTCCTCCAGGAAATTGCACAACGCGTTGAGCGCGGACGGGTCCTTCGCGCCGGCAAAGGCGTACAGGCGCCAGCGGCCATCGGCCTTGCCCGCGTGTCCCAGTTGCACCGGCTTGGCATCCGTGATCCGCACCACGGGCGCGGAATGGAAGCGGGTGCCGATGACAAAGCCTGCTGCCAGTTGCTGGTGCTGGTCTTCGCCGCGGATCGTGGACGGGCGATAGTGCGTGCCCATGCCGGCCGTGAAGCGACCGTGGCGCTCGAAGTACTTCTGGAATTCCTTCGGGTCCACCCCATCGGAGTCACCGGAGGCGGCCTCCTTGGCGCGGTCGCTGAACATCTTGGCCCACTCGCGATCGAAGTCGATCAGCTCCTGCGCGACCACCTGGCGTTCCGCCGTATAGGTGTGCAGCAGCTCGGGCGCGCTCTGCCGCCTCAACACCGCGGCCAGCTTCCAGCCGAGGTTGAAGGCGTCCTGCATCGAGAAGTTCATGCCCTGCCCCGCCTTGGGGCTGTGGGTGTGGCAGGCGTCGCCGGCGATGAACACGCGCGGCAATGCGGAGGCGACCTGGTCGGCCGGCACCTCGTCGTACTTGTCGCAGATGCGCTGGCCGATCTCGTACACGGACCACCAGGGCACTTCCTTCACGTCCAGCTTGTACGGATGCAGGATGCGCTGGGCCACGGCGATCAGCTGCTCCAGCGTGATGCCGCGATTGGACACGCGCTCCTCTTCGCCCAGCTTGTCCATCTCCACGTACAGGCGCGCCAGGTAGCCGCCCTCGCGCGGGATCACCAGCAGGTTGCCGTTGGCGGACTGCACCGCGGACTTGTAGCGGATGTCGGGAAAGTCGGTCACCGCCAGCACGTCCATCACGCCCCAGGCCTGGTTGGCGGAGTCGCCCACCAGCTGCCGGCCCATGGACTTGCGCACGCCGCTGCGCGCGCCGTCGCAGCCAACGACATAACGCGCCTTGACTGTTTCGACCTGGCCGGCATGCGCCGCATCGGTTCGCTCCAGGCGCACCGTGACCGGGTAATCGCTGGCGCCGGAATCGATGGACAGGTCCATGAAGCGCCGGGCATAGTGCGGCTCCAGCCGGCTGGGCGAATTGCGCATCGTCTCCAGGTAGAAGTCATGCACCCGCGCCTGGTTCAGCACCACGTGGGGAAACTCGGACAGCCCGTCTTCGGTGTCCTGCACGCGCCCGTGGCGCACGATGGTGTCAGGCTGTTTCTCGTCGGGCTTCCAGAAGGTCACCTCATTGATCCAGCAGGACTCCTTGAGCACGCGGTCGGCGAACTCGAAAGCCTCGAACATCTCCATGGTCCGGCAGGCGATGCCGTCGGCCTGGCCCAGCTGCAGCGGGCCATCCTTCTGCTCGATGACGCAGGTGTGGATGTCGGGAAAGGCGGAGAGTTGCGTGGCCAGCGTGAGGCCGGCGGGTCCGCAGCCGACGATCAGGACGTCGACCTCGGCGGGGACCGCTTCGGTATGGGGTCTGGCTTGCGGCGAAGCCTCGGTGACCAGGGGATCGCCGGGTTTGAAGCCGTTCAGGTGGAACTGCATCTTGGTGCTCTCGTATCTCGATGATTTGACCAGCGGCCGGCCCTCTGGCGCGCTGCAGGCTCACATCGTAGGCGATGCTTCCATTGATTGCGCAATCCATGCGACGGCACAGCCGCGCGCCGGACCCGGTCCGGGCGACCGCGACCTGGGAGCCTGGGCTCCCGGCCGATGGACTGCAACAACGAGGCGCGGCTACTTCGAAGCGCCGCCCATCTTCCCCTGCAGCACCGCCACCAGGTGCTGCTTGGCTTCGGCGAGTTGCGCCTTGTCGGAGTCGTGCACCTTGCGGAAGAAGGCCGCGCACTCGGGCGAGTTCGCGGCTTCGGCGTCCTTGATGTACTGGTCATAGGCGATGAGGGCCTGCGCCTTGTTCTGCATCAGCGTGATCCAGTCGTACGCAAGGTCGCTCAGGGGATGGGGATCGGCGGCTTTTTCCTGCATGGCGGTTCTTTCGTGGCGAAAAGTGGACTCCCCAGCATAAGGGAAGCCGCACTCCGCGGGGGGCGCCGCCACGCCCCAACGTCATGCCGCCGCGCCGTCGGCGGGCAACGTGAAGAACACGGTGGTGCCCCCCGCGGGACTGGATTCGATCCACGCGCGCCCGCCGTGCAGCCGCAAGATCCTTTCGACGGTGGCCAGGCCGACGCCGGTGCCGGCGAAGTCGCCCGCCGCATGCAGGCGGCAAAAGGGGCGAAACACGTCGGCCGCCTCGGCAGGATCGAATCCTTCGCCGTTGTCGCGGACCGCGATCTGCATCCAGTCATCCGCGCGCCTGGCCTCCAGCGTGATCACCGCCGGCGTCCGGGCGGCGCTGAACTTCCAGGCGTTGCCGAACAGGTTCTCCAGCACCTGCCGCAGCAGCACCCGGTCTCCCTGCGCGGAGATTCCCTCCTGCACCTGGGTCTGCACGGAGCGGGGTGTGCCCTCCCGCTCGCGCAGGCCGGCCAGCACCTCGTGCGCCATCGCGCTGATGTCCACGCGCGTCGTGGCCACCGGCGCGCGCGAAAGTTTCCCCAGTTCCAGCAGCGCCTCGGTGAACTCGCTCATCTGCGCGGCGTTGGCCTTGATTCGCTTCAGGTAGTGCGCCGAGCGGGTGTCGCCGCTGGCTTGCACCGCCGGCGCGAGCGCCTCGGCAAAGCCCAGGATGGCCGCGATCGGCGCCCGCACGTCGTGGGCCACGGTGTACGAGAACGCCTCCAGGTCACCATACGCGGCCTCCAGTTCGCCGGTGCGCGCGCGCACCTCCCCTTCCAGGCCTTCATTGAGCAGCTTCAGGCGCTGGCGGGCACGCGCCAACGATTCGGTCCGCGCCGTCGCCTGGTTCTGCAGGTACAGCAGCAGCAGCGCGAAGGCGGCGATGAGGAGCGTGGCCACGCCGCAGGCCGCGGCGTAATAGCCGGAGCGGTTCTCCGGGGCAGCCAGCGTGTCGGGAATCGAGGTTCCGACGAAGACGACCAGTGGGTAGGCCTGCACCTTGCGGACGGTGGCGAGGATGGGCCGGCCCTCCACGGTCTTCGGCTGCCCCAGCGTCCCGGCGGCGAGGACCTGGGCCAGCAGGCCGACCTCCGGCGCGCGCTGCTGCGCCATCGCCGTGACACTGTGCCAGCGCGCCCGCGCCTGGCCGTCGTCGCCAGCGACCAGGACCACCGTCTCTTCGGCGATGCTGTAGTCCTGCATCAGGCCGAGCAGGCCGCGCACTTCCACCAGCAAGACGATGACACCCGCGGGCCGCGCCTCGGTCGCCGCGACGCGGGTGAGGATGGGAACCAGCGAACGCCCGGAGCCCAGCACGGCGGGCGCCGGATAGGTCCTGGCACCCGCCGGCGCCTGTCGCAACCAATGGGCGCACCATTGCGCCAGCTCGGCGGGGTCCCGCGCGGGCCGGCTCGACAAGACGGAGCCGTCCTGGTCGCACAGCGCCATCTCCGAAAACAGGTTGTTGGCGCTTGCCCGCTCCTGCAATCGCCGCGGAAAATCGGAGTCTGGCATGGCGTGCACCGCGGCCAGGAACTGCGCCACCGCGTCGGCGTTGCCCAGCGCCCGCGTCAGGTAATGCCCCACCGCCACGGCCAGGTTGCCCTGCCGGTGCGCCGCAGCCGCGATGGCCTGGCGCCTCTCGTGCGTGGTGCTTTCCGCCCATGCCGTCCAGACCAGCGTGATCATCGCCAGCACCGAAAGGCCCAGAACCCAACGCCAGCGGCCGGCCGAGCGTCGCACCACGTCCAGGTCCGGCACCGGCCGGCTCTCCTGGAATTCCAACGACACGGATCGGGGGGTGGGCGCCACGCTGCTTCGATTATCACCGGCGGCGCGCGCAGCTCATCGGACGCCACTCCGGTGCGGCGGCGAAGGCACGACCCCGGCGGACCCTGCGTGACTACACTGGCCGGATGACTGAAGCTTGCGCCGGCAGCGGCCCCCTTCCCCTGTCCGGAATCCGGGTCCTGGACCTGTCCCGCGTGCTGGCCGGCCCCTTGTGCGCGATGGTGCTGGGCGACCTGGGCGCGGACGTGATCAAGGTCGAACATCCCCTGCGCGGCGATGACACCCGCGACTGGGGAACGCGCATCGGCAAGACCGAGACCGCCTACTTCAACAGCATGAACCGCAACAAGCGTTCGATCACGCTGGACCTGCAGACCGAGGCCGGCCAGGCCCTGGCGCGCGAGCTGGCGCTCAAGTGCGACGTCGTGGTGCAGAACTTCAAGTACGGCGGTGTCGAGAAGATGGGCCTCGGTTACGAGCAGCTCAAGGTACTGCACCCGGGCATCGTGTATTGCTCCATCTCCGGCTACGACCGCAGCGGCCCCGAGGCAGCGCGCCCCGGCTACGACCTGGTGGTGCAGGGCGAGGCCGGCCTGATGGCCATGAACGGCGAGGCGGGCCAGCCGCCGCTGAAGTTCGGCGTCGCCGCGGTGGACCTGTTCACCGGCATGTATGCCGCCCAAGGCGTGCTGGCGTCGCTGTACGAGCGCCAGCGCACCGGCAAGGGCCGTCACGTGGAGATGGCGCTGTTCGACTGCGGGCTGATGATCACCGCCTACTACGGCATGGAGGCGCTGCTGGCCGGCGAGGACCCACCGAAGTACGGCAACGCGCATCCGTCGATCATTCCGTACGGCGTGTTCGAGGCGGCCGACGGTCCGCTGGTGATCACGGTGGGCAACAACGCCCAGTTCCAGCGCTTCTGCACGGAGGTGATCGAGCGGCCCGACCTGGCGCAGGACGAGCGCTATCGCACCAATCCCCTGCGCCACGCCAACCGCGAGCGGCTGGTGCCCGAACTCGATCGCGAGATCGCCAGGCGGCCGCGCAAGGAACTGCTGCAAAGGCTGGCGGCGGCCGGCATCCCCTGCGGCGAGGTGCTGGGCCTGCACGAAGCGATGACCTCCGAGCGCACCACCCGCGGCGGCCTGGTGACGACGCAGCCGCACCCCGACACCGGAACGGTTCCGGTGCTGTCGCCGCCCTACCGCTTCGACGGCCAGCGCACCCCGGTGCGCAGCGCGCCGCCGCAATTGGGCAAGGACACCGGCGACGTGTTGCGGGACCTGCTGGGCCTGTCCGACGAGAAGCTGTCCGAACTGAAGGCGGGTGGCGTCACCCGATGACGGCGGCGCCGTACTGGCTCTACCTGCTGGAATGCGAAGGCGGGGTCTACTACGCCGGCATCGCGCTCGACGTGGAGCAGCGTTTCATCCAGCATGTGTTCGGGCTCGGCGCCAAGTTCACCCGCGGGCGGCCGCCCGTGCGGATCCTGGCGGCGCGCGAATACCCGGACAAGGGCGCCGCGCTGCGGGCGGAACTGCAGCTCAAGGCGCTGCCACGCGCGCGCAAGCCCGCCTTCTTCCGCTAAGCCGCGGGCGCGTCCCGCGCTTGCTCCCGCAAGGCCTGGAAGTAGCCCTGGATCGCCTTGGGCAGGGCCTTGCGCTGGCAGCGCTGCAACTTCACCAGCAGGTCGTGCGGCGCCTCGTCGACTTCGTACTCGCGCTGGATGTCGCCGCGGATGCGCGTCAGCAGCGCGGCGGTCACTTCGGCGTCGGCCATCGCCCGGTGGGCACGCCCGGCGAACTGCAGCGAGTGCAAGGACGCCAGGGAGCCCAGGCGGTAGCTGCCGGCTTGCGGATAGAGCCGCCGCGACAGCAACATGGTGCAGGCGAAAGAGTGATTCGAACGCGTGTCCTGGCCCAGCCGGTCCAGCTCCGCGGCCCAGAAACGCTGGTCGAAGGAGGCGTTGTGCGCCACCAGCGGGGCGTCGCCGACGAAGCGCGCCGCCTGCGCCATCACTTCGGCTGCCGGCGGCGCCGCGCGCACCATGTCGTTGCTGATGCCGGTGTAGTCCTCGATGAAAGCCGAGATCCGCACGCCCGCATTCATCAGCGACTGGAAGCGGCCGACCACGCGGGTGCCTTCCACCATGACGATCGCGACCTCGGTCGCCCGGTCGCCCACGGCAGGCGACAAACCGGTGGTTTCGAAGTCGATGACGGCGATCGGATGCATGCAGGTCCAGCTCTGTTGAGCTGCCTATGCTAGCCGGGTCCTACGAACAACTGCTTCGATGCCGCACAAGGTGTGGCAGCCCGACCGCATAACTTGGCGCCAGGGCCGGATCCCCCGGCCGCAACATCGAAGGAAGCACATGCAATCGACCAAGGACTCCAAGGGCGGCAAGAGCTCGGCCACCAAGAAGTCGCACGCCAGCGGCACCGTCTCGGACAAGGCCGCGGCCAAGAAGGGGGGCGGCCGCCCGGGCAGCCCCACCGGGCCGCTCAAGCACGGCGAGAAGAAATCGACGCCGCATTGAGCGGCACGTGCGCCGCCGCCAGGAACTCCATGAGCAACTGCGCCGGCGGCGTCAGCACCTGGGCGTCGCGAAAGCAGATCACGAACCGCCGCTGCGCCCACGGCTCGTCCAGCGCGACGACGCGCACCTTGTAGTTGGCCGTGAGGGGCGCCGCCACTTCCCGCGGCACCAGGCTGATCGCCAGGCCGGCGCCGACGATGCGAAGGGCCGCTTCGAAACTGGTCACCACCACCCGCTGCGTCAGCGTGCGTCCCAGGCCCGCCGCGCGTTGCTGCAGCCTGACCTGCACGGCGCTGTTGACCGGCAGGCTGACGTGCTGGTAGTCCAGCGTGTCCTCGAAGCGCACCGACTCGCGTTCGGCCAGCGGATGCCCGTCCGGCACCACGACAGCCAGCCGGTCGCTGCAATAGTCGCGTGACTGCAGTCCACCCATTTCGGTCGCATCCCAGCACACGCCCAGCGAAGCCATTCCTTCGCGCACGCCGCGCACGATCTCGGGGCTGACGCGTTCCTCCAGGTCGATCTGGATGTTGCGGTGCGCCGGCAGCTGCAGGAAGGCGGCGATGTCGTCGGCCAGCGTTTCCGTCATGGCGGAGACGGACGCCAGGATCCGGACCTGGCCGCGCGCGCCGGCGGCGAAGTTGCGCATGTCGGCTTCGATCCGCGCCGCGCTGTCTAGCATGGCGCGGGCGTGTTCCAGCAGGGTCTGTCCGGCCGGCGTGGGCACCACGCCGTGCCGCTTGCGGGTCAGCAGCGGGGTGCCGAGCTGCTCTTCGAGCTGGGCCAGCCGCTTGCTGATGGCCGAGCCGACGATGCTGGCGCGCTCCCCCGCGCGCGCGATGCTGCCGGTCTCGCAGACGGAGACGAACAGGCGCAGGGTGGTCAGGTCGAGATCGCGCACGGGCGCCAGGTATTCCAGTCTGGAACTTGCACGTTCCGAATCGTCGCCTCTTGGCCGGGCTGGAAATTTTAAACTCAACGCATGACCACCGACTCTCTTTTCCGCCGCCTGCCGCGCCGCGCCGTGATCCGCGAAGTCGGCTTGCGCGACGGCCTGCAGATCCTGCAGCGTGTCGTGCCCACCGCCGCCAAGCTGGAATGGATCCGCAACGCCTATGCCGCCGGCCAGCGCGAGATGGAGGTCGGCTCCTTCGTGCCGGCGCGCCTGATGCCGCAACTTGCGGACACGGCCGAAGTGCTCGCCTATGCGAAGACGCTGCCCGGCCTGCTGGCTTCCGTGCTGGTGCCCAACCTGAAAGGCGCCGAGCGCGCCATCGCCGAAGAAGCGCACGCCATGCTGGTGCCGCTGTCGGCCAGCCATGCCCACAGCCTGGCCAACCTGCGCAAGACGCCCGACGACGTGGTCGCCGAGATCGGACGCATTCGCGCCGCCCGCGACGCCGCCGGCTCGCGCGTGCTGCTCGAAGTGGGCATCAGCACCGCCTTCGGCTGCACGATCCAGGGCCGCGTGGAGGAAAGCGAAGTCGTTCGGCTGGTGCAAGCCGTGCTGGACGCGGGCGCCGATCGCGTGAGCCTGGCCGACACGGTCGGCTATGCGGATCCCTTGATGGTGTCGCGCCTGGTCGAAAAGGTCTTGCGGGTGGCCGGCGACCGCCTGGACACCGCGCACTTCCACGACACGCGGGGGATGGGCATCGCCAACAGCTGCGCGGCCCTCCAACTGGGCATCCGCCGGCTGGACGCCTGCCTCGGCGGCATCGGCGGCTGCCCGCACGCACCGGGTGCCAGCGGCAATGTCGCCACCGAAGACCTCGCCTACCTGCTGGCCAGCATGGGCGTGGAGACCGGGCTCGACTTCGATGCACTGGTCGCCCTGCGCGGCAAGCTGGCGCAATGGCTGGACGGCGAAACCTTGTACGGCAGCGCCTGGCGCGCCGGGCTGCCCAAGACGATGCGCCAGCCGGAGGTGGCGGCATGAGCGAGCACACCGCCAGCCCGGCGCCGCAGCCGCTGCAAGGCCTGCGCGTCATCGAGTTCACGCACATGGTGATGGGCCCCACCTGCGGCATGGTGCTGGCCGACATGGGCGCCGAGGTGATCAAGGTCGAGCCGATCGATGGCGACCGCACGCGGCGCCTGCTCGGGGCCGGTTCCGGCTTCTTCCCCATGTTCAACCGCAACAAGAAGAGCATCGGCATCGACCTGCACCAGCCGGAAGGCGCCGCACTGGCGCGCCGGCTCTGCGCGACGGCGGACGTGGTCGCCGAGAACTTCAAGCCCGGCACCATGGAGAAGTACGGCCTCGACTACGCGTCGCTGAGCAAGGAGAACGAGCGGGTCATCTACGTCAGCCACAAGGGTTTCCTGCCGGGGCCTTACGACCACCGCACCGCGCTCGACGAGGTTGTGCAGATGATGGGCGGCCTGGCGTACATGACGGGGCGCCCGGGCGATCCGCTGCGCGCGGGCACCAGCGTGAACGACATCATGGGCGGCATGTTCGGCGCGATCGGCGCGCTGGGTGCGCTGATCCAGCGCGGCATCACCGGCAAGGGCATGGAAGTGCAGTCCGCGCTCTACGAGAACAACGTATTCCTGATGGGGCAGCACATGCTGCAGTACGCGATGACCGGCAAGCCGGCGGCGCCGCTGCCCGCCCGCGACAACCCCTGGGCGGTCTACGACGTGTTCACCGTCAAGGACGGCGAGCAGATCTTCCTGGCTGCCGTGAGCGACGCCCAGTGGCAGAAGTTCTGCGACATCTTCGGCTTCGCCGACCTGAAGGCAGAGCCGGCCCTGGCCACCAACAACCAGCGCGTGCAGCAGCGGCCCAGGTTGCTGGCCACGCTGCGCGAGCGGCTGGCTCCGCACACCGCGGCCGACTTGTCCGCCGCCATGGAAAAAGCCGGCCTGCCTTTCGCGCCCATCCGGCGTCCCGAGGACCTGCTGGACGACGAACACCTGCTGGCCACCGGCGGTCTCGCCGACGTGACGCTGCCCGACGGCCCCAAGGCGGGCCAGTCGGTCAAGACCACGCTCTTTCCCATCACGATGCAGGGCTGCCGGCTCGGCGTGCGGCTGCAGCCGCCGCGGCTGGGCGAGCACAGCCGCGAGCTGCTCTCCGCGGCCGGGTACAGTTCGGGGGAGATCGACGATCTGCGAGCCCGCGCAGTGATCAGCTGACCCGCGTCGGCGACAACATCCCAGGAGACTTGGCATGACCCGAACCCACCAACCCACCCGCCGCCATTGCCTCGCCGCCATGGCGGCCGCACTGGCCGCCACGCCGCTCGCGAGCTTCGCGCAGCCCGCCGGCACTGTCCGCTTCATCCTTCCCAATGCCACCGGTTCCGGTGTCGACGCGATCACGCGGGCCGCCGCGCCGGCGCTGGGCAAGGCACTGAATGCCTCCGTCGTGGTCGACAACCAGCCGGGCGCCGGCGGCATCGTCGGCCTGCAGGCGCTGGCGCGCTCGGCTCCCGACGGCAATACGCTGGCCGTGGTGTCGAACAACGTGGTGATCTTTCCCAGCGTGCTGAAGTCGCTGCCCTTCGACATGCCCGGCGACTTCACCCCCATCGCAGTGGTCGGCGCCACGCCGATGGTGCTGGTGGTGAATCCGGCCAAGGTGCCGGCGACCAACAGCCGCGACTTCATCGCGCTGCTCAAGAGCAAGCCGGGCGCGCTGAACTTCGCCTCGGGTGGCAACGGCACCATCCTGCACCTGGCCACCGAACTGTTCCTGGACGCTTCGGGAACCACGGCGCGCCACATCCCCTACAAGGGCGTCGGGCCGATGGTCACCGACCTGATCGGCGGCCAGGTCGACTTCGGCACCGCGGCGCTGCCCAGCGTGCAGGCGCACATCAAGAGCGGCGCGCTGCGTCCGATCGGCATGCTGACGGCGCAGCGCACGCCGGCTGCGCCGGACATCCCGACCTTCGCCGAGCAGGGCCTGCCGAATTTCGTCGTCGACGCCTGGTTCGCCGTGATCGGCCCCAAGGGCATGAGCGCCGCCAGCGTCAGGAAGGCCCATGACGCGGTGGTCGCCGCCTTCGCCGATCCGGCGGTGAAGGAAGCGATGGCCAAGCAGGGCAACACGATCACCATCAGCAGCACCGAGCAGGCCCAGCAGGCCTTCCGCAGCGAGCTCGCGAAGTACGCCGCGCTGGTGAAGAAGGTCGGGCTCGAGCCGCAGTAAACGGCTTCGCCGCGCGCGAAGCTGCACACCCTACGGGCTGCCGCCGGATCGCTGCGCGCCATCCCGGGCACATGGTGCGCAGCGGAGCTGCACACCCTACAGGGTTGCCGGCGGGTCGATGCGCGCTATCCCGGGCACATGGTGCGCAGCCAAGCTGCACACCCTACGGGCTGCCGGCTCTCCCGCCCATCGCGAACCCAGGTAGGGTGTGCAGCTTCGCTGCGCACCATCCCCGGCACGCGGTGCGCGGCCAAGCCGCACACCCTACCGGGCCCGGACTCGGTCGGGGCCGGCCGGCCTGCGCAGCAAGGCTTTCTCCAGCAGGTCGAAGCCCCACTGCGTCAGCAGCGCCAGCAAGGCCGCCGGCACCGCGCCGGCCAGCATGAACTGGGTGTCGTTGACGGCCAGGCCGGCGACGATCCGCTCGCCCAGGCCGCCCGCGCCTATGAAGGTGGCGACGGTCGCCAGTCCCACGTTCAGCACCGCCGCCGTCTTGATGCCGGCAAAGATGGTCGGCGCCGCCAGCGGCAGCTCGATGCTGCGCAGCACCTGCCCACGCTGCAGGCCCAGGGCCAGGCCGGCATGGCGCATGCCCTCGGGCACACCGGCCAGGCCGGCATGCGTGTTGCGCACGATCGGCAGCAAGGCGTACACGGACAAGGCCAGCAGCGCCGGCAGGAAACCGATGGTGCCGACCACCGCGATCAGGAAAGCCAGCAGGGCCAGTGAAGGCACGGTCTGCACGACGCCGACGATCGCCATCACCCCGGCGCTCAGCCGCGGCTGGCGGTGCGCCAGCACGCCCAGCGGAACGCCGATGGCGATGGCGATCGCCAGCGAGGCGAACACCAGTGCGAGGTGTTCGCGCAGCAGGCGCGGCAGGTCGGGCGCCAGCATGCGAGCGAGGAAGCTCTGGCCTTGCACCGCCCGCACACCGGCAGCCACCGGTGCACCACCGGCCGCCTTGTTGCGGGCCACGAAGTCACGTGCCACGGCTTCGAAGGTGCGGCCATCGACTTCCACTTGCGCATTCAACGCGCTCATCGCCTGGTCGTCGATGCGGTTGGTCAGGGCGGCGGCCAGCGGCCGCTCGTCGACGCTCGCGCGCATCAGCAGCACGGCGTCGTAGCGTGGAAAGAAGTTGCGGTCGTCGCGCAGCACGCGCAGCCGCAGGCGCGGGATCTGCGCATCGGTGGTGTAGGCATCGACCACGTCGACCTGCTTGCCGGCCAGCGCCTGGTACGCCAGGCCGTGGTCCAGGCCGCTGCCTGGCTGGAAGGGCAGGCCGTACGCGCGTTGCAGCGCGCCCCAGCCGTCCGCGCGCTGCAGGAATTCATGCGACAGGCCGAGCCGCAGCGGCTCCCTGCTGCGCGCCAGGTCGGAGATCGTCGCGATCCCGAGCCGGGCCGCATCGTCCTCGCGCATCGCCAGTGCGTAGCTGTTGTTGAAGCCCAG
>JAQGMY010000246.1 GCA_028292105.1 Ramlibacter sp. | reverse complement strand
TTCATCACGGGCAGCGACATCCTCATGGACGGCGGGGTGACTTCGGCCTACTGGTACGGCGAGCTCGCGCCGAAGTAGCAGCGGCCGTCTTCAGCGGTCGATCCAGGAATCCAGTCTGACCGGCGAGTACCTCAGCCAGCAGGCGTCGGGGTCCTGAAGTGAAACTCACCGAAGCGGGACAGTTGCAGCTTGGTTCACACCGACGTCCAACGCTGGGCTCATGAGCTTGCTACCGTTCGCGCCGCCGCTCATGCGTATGCGCTGGCTAAGGCGGTGTGCCGGCGCCTCTACAACGAGATAGAAGACGTAGGCGGCCAGAAGGCAGCCGGCAACAGCGGCAACCAGCCAAACAAGCTCAAGAGCAGGAGAGTGTCCGGTCAGGGTGTAACCAATGCGAAAAATCGCGCCGGATATCGGGTTGTGCGTCAAGTACAAACTGTAGGAAATGGTTCCGAGAAGCACGAACGGGCGTGCGCTCAACCAGGTAGAGAGCTTTTCCCGGCTTCCGGCTACGTAGATGGAGATCGCCGTTCCCGCCGCGAGGAGAAGTGCAAAGTCCGCACGGGCAAATCCACAGATAGCGAGGACGCACACCTGAATCAGGAGTGCCGTGCGAGCCAGGAGCAAACCAGAACTGAGGCTCCACCAGACGGTGACGCCTGTGAGGAAAAAGAACAAGTGGCCCAGGAAAAGACCCGGAACATGCCAAGGCCCGAGGCCCACTGCCCACAAGTTTGCGAACAGCAGCGTCGGCAAGAAGACGGCTGGAAATTTCAATTCTCGCCAGACCACGCCAGGTACTCGCGCGACAAGCCACATCATCAGAGCGAAGACGATGTAAAACTGAACCTCGAGGCAGAGTGTCCAATAAACGGTGTTGATGAGAGGCTGGCCCAGCAATACGGGCAGGTACGCCAGATGACCGCCTATGACAGCGACAGAAGGCACTTGATACAGTTTGCCTGGCACAGCGTGCGCCGCCACCAGCCCGAAGGCTATGACCACCGCCATGGAAGCCCAGTACGGCAGGTCCAGACGCAGCGACCTTCTGAGCACGAACCACCCGATGTACCTGCCCGTCACCCGGTTGCCTCCGATCGCGTGCGCTATGACGAACCCGCTCAGCACAAAGAATATCTGCACTCCCAGGTCGCCGTGCGAAATCAGGGAAGCCAATCCGGGGACGACCTGGCTCAGGCTCGGTAGGTGCTGACCCGCATGCGCGTGAAACAGCACCACGCCAAGAGCTGCAATACCCCGGAGAGCGTCGATGAAGGTGAATCGGGCAGAGCGCTGCAAGGGAAGTAGGCGGAGAACCGATGCGCTTGTTGAGTTCGGGAGAGCAGAAATTGTGTCACCCGGCTTTGCCGTCGCCAATAGTGCTCTTGGGCTAACGCCCGAACCCGGCGCGCAAGAAGGTGGCTACATGAAGACTGCCGCGGCGGTGCCGCCCGCTACAAAGACCGTAGCAGGAGCTTTGATACCGGCGTGGGCGTTTGAAGCGGGTTACCTGTCCAGCCGCTTCTGACGCAGCAGGCTACCTGCTGTTTTCATCCCTCGGCGAGGTGCTGCGTTCATGGCCGTTGCTGCCGCGCACGGTCTTGCTGACTCTCGCCGTGGTTGGCATTCATCACGTGGGGCCGGCTCAGCGCCAGGACGGCGACGCCGTCTTGCGCGTGGAGGAGGACCGGTGAGTTCTTCATGGTGAGTCCGGTGGCGGCGTCTCGCCCTCGGTCACCTGCCTGAAAACGTCGGCGCCCAGCGCGGTCCCGTGCACGGCCAGGTGCGCTCCGAGCTGGATGGCCTGCAGCAGCTCGGGCGGTGTCACGCCTTGCGATAGGGCGGTGCCGATGATGCGGCGTACCGCACCGGGGTTGAAGGCCGTGAAGCAGGCGTGCAGGGCCAGCTGCACGAGGCTGCGTTCGCCGGGCGTCAGGCCCGCCTCGGGGCTGCCTTGCTCCACGAAGGACAGGAGCGCCTCGACATAGCCGGGGTCCAGTCGCGCGATGGCCTGCAGGGAGAGCGCGTACCTGGCCCCCAGGCTGTCGATGCGGACCTGGAGCGCCGGGTCAACAGCCGCCACGCGTGCGTCCGTGAACTCGGCGAGGATGTCGGTGGCCTGGCAGACACTGGTGACACCTTGCACTGTTACCACGTGCAGCACGTCGAAGATGTCGGCTTCGCTCGCGCCCACCTCGCGTGCGCGCTTCATGTGCGTGTGCAAGCCCGATGCGAACAGGTGGGAGGACGAGGCGTCCAGCCCCACGTAGATGAGTTCCACCATGCGTGCAGTCAGTGGCCCCTTCCTGGCGGGATAGCCCGCGTAGCGCGCGTAGTGCTGCAAGAAGCCGGGGTTCACGGCGAGCATGGTCTGCGTCCACGGACGCCAATAGCCGCGCTCCTGGATGAAGAAGGCCTTGATCCGTTCGCGCTCGGAAGCAGGGTCGGCCTCGTCGTGGATCGGGTTCATGGCGGTCCTTGGCAAACAAGGGTCTGCCCCGTCAGGAACTGGGCTCCTGCGCCGCAGACGTAGCGCAGCAACGGGTGCAGCGACGCCGGGTCCACGTCTTGCCGCACCTCCAGCGCGTTGATGCGCAAGGCGCGGCCGCCCCACTCACAGGCGAAGGTGGAGACCAGCATGCGCGCCGCTGCGCCATCGCCTGCGTCCTGCCAGCGAGCAGCCTTGCGCAGCGGCAGCAGCACGGTCAGGCTCGCGCATTGCGTGTACCGGGCCGCGAAACGCGCAGCCGCCGCATGGACTTCCTGCATGACGCGTCCCGGTTCGCACCACAGCGGGGACAGGTCGAGGCAGGCCGGATAAGCGGACTGGTCGGAGGGTGCAGATGCCGAAGCCTGCCAGCTTGCGGCATCGGCGCCGAGCACCTCCATCTGCAGCGGCATGTCCAGCGGCAGGGGCTCCAGCGCCGCGGGTGGGAAGGGCTGGGTGCCGCCGTAGATGGAGGAGCCGCCGTTGACGGCCAGGACCTGGCCACTCAGGGGCTGTGCGCCGGGATCGGCCAGGAAGAACAAGGCCTGCGCCATCTCTGCGGGGGCCGCCATGCGACCCATCGGGATCTTGGCCACGGCCGCCTGCGGATCGAGGCGGCCGGCCTGGATCAGGCCGTTCACCAATGCGGTCCGCACGAAGCCCGGGGCCAGCACCGTCGCGCACAGGTCGGTGCGGGCCTGGGCCAGGGCCTGGGTCTGGGCGATGAGGCCCGCCTTGCTCGGGCTGTAGGCGCCGCGCCAGGGGATGGCATGCAGGCCGGCGCCGGACGCCACGTTGACGATGCGCGCGCCCGGCTTCAGCCGCCGGGCACATGCGTCGACCACGGCTGCCGGTGCTTGCAGGTTGAGCGCGAGCAGGCGCCCCATCTGCGCCGCACCCTGTTCGGCCAGGGGCGTATTCGACGCGTCGGACATGCCGGCGTTGTTCAGGATGGCGTCCAGCGCAGGTGTGGCGTCGACAAGGCGGGCGATTTGCCCAGG
Source organism: Ramlibacter sp. (assembly GCA_028292105.1). Lineage (GTDB taxonomy): Bacteria > Pseudomonadota > Gammaproteobacteria > Burkholderiales > Burkholderiaceae_C > Ramlibacter. Next base: position 21,554 of record JAQGMY010000246.1, on the reverse strand, counting down.
GTCGGTCAGGTCGATGGCCTGCAGCACGTGCGCGGCCCCCGCCGGTGCGGGCAGCTCCTGTCCCAACCGGCGCAACGCCTGCTCGTTGTAGTCGACCAGCACGCATTGCCAGCCTGCGTCGGCGAACAGCCGCGCGGTGTCCAGCCCGATGCCGGAAGCGGCGCCCGTGATCAGAACGGTTTGCATCCGGGCCTTCAGTTGCTGATGTTGTAGGTCTTGATCATGTCGCGCATGACCGGGAAACCGTTGTCGATCAGTCTTGCGAACTCGGTGCTGTTCGCCGGGTAGTTCTTGATGCCGAAGTCGTTCGCCAAGAAGCCCTTGTATTCGTTGCTCGACACGACCTTGTGGATGGCAGCCTCCAGCGTCTTCCTTGCGTCCTCCGGGATGCCCTTGGGGGCGGCGACGCCGATGATTCCCGAGATGGCGATGTCGTAGCCTTGTTCCCGGATGGTGGGCACGTCCGGGAACCATGGCAGCCGGAAGGCGCTGGCCGACGAAATGACTTTGAGTTTGCCCGCCTTGACCAGTTCGGCGTACTCGGAAGGTCCTTGCAGGATCACGTCGACCTGCTTTCCCATCGCGGCCGAGACCGACTCTGCCGACGACTTGTAGGTCACCTGGTCGAACTTCCCGCCGGTGAGCTTTTGCAGTTGCAGGAAGGGGAAATTGTTGGGGGCGCCCGTCACGCCATAGAACACACCCTTGGGCGTCCTGGATTGCGCGACCAGGTCCTTGATGTTGTTGATCGACGAGTCAGGGGCGGCGACGATGCCGTAGCTGAATTCGGCCACGCCACCCAGCAACGCAAAGCCTTCCCGCTTGTACGGAACATTCATCAGCTGCGAAGTGAAGGTGGCGGTGCTGTAGGAGTAGAAGCCGATCGTGTAGCCGTCCGGCTTGGCCCTTGCCAGGTTGCCCAGTTGAATCGTGCCAGCTGCGCCGGGCTGATTGAGCACCACCACGGGTTGCTTCAATTCCGCCGAAAGGAGCTGGGCGAATTGCCGCGCAATGCCGTCGGTCGAGCCGCCAGCGCCATAGGGCACCGTCAGCGAGACGGGGCGCTGCGGGTACCCGGCTGCCTGGGCATGGCCGGCCAGCAGTCCGAGGCCGCACAACAGGATCGGGGTCCCTCGCATGAAGTTCATCCCACTCGCTCAGATGTTGGTCACGGTGAGGCCGCCATCCACCGTCAGCGCCTGCGCGGTGATGAAGCCGGACTCGTCGCTCGCAAGGAAGCAGATGGTACGGGCGATGTCTTCCACCGTACCCAGGCGTCCTAGCGGAGTGCGGGCGATGCGGTTGGCGTCGCGCTCGGCATTGCGGTTGCGTTGCGTGCCTTCGGTGGGGATGGCCGAGGGGCAGACCGCATTGACGCGGATATGGCGGGCGCCCAGTTCGGCGGCCGCCGCCCGCGTGATGCCCAGGATGCCGGCCTTGATGCCCGAATACACTACCGAGCTGGCGGCGGAGCGCAAGGCGGCCACCGAGGCCACGTTGATGATGGAGCCTCCGCGGTCAGGGTCCATCACCGCAACGGCCTCCTGCAGGCTCCAGATGACGGACTTGAAGCCGACATCCAGCATGCGATCGATCGTCTCGGGCAGGATCTCCGGGATGGCCTGGTAGCGCACCCAGGCCGCATTGTTGACAAGGATGTCGAAGCGCTTGCCGTGCTGGAAGGAGCGCTGGATCGCATCCCGGATGCCTTCGCGGCTGGCGATGTTCTGCGTGACGCCGAAGGCTTGGCCGCCCTGCGACCGGATGGTTTCCACCACGGGCGCGACCAGTTCATCCTTGAGATCGTTCACGCACACGATGGCACCGCGCCCGGCCATCTGCAAAGCCGTTTCACGGCCGATGCCGGCACCCGCGCCGGTGACGAGGGCCACGCGGCCCAGCAAATCCTGGTTCATTCGTGTTCCTGGTTCAAACCGACTGGATGAAGTCCTGCCCGACCCGGCGCGCCAGCGCGCCCGAGCCAAACGCGGCATCGAACTTGCGCACCTCGCGCAAGGCGTAGTGCAGCGGAACTTCCCAGCTGAATCCCATGCCACCGTGCAGGTGGATGGATTTCTCCAGCACGAACGCCGCATTGGCCAGGGCATTGGCCAGCACCGGCCGCGCATCGCGCACGCGCTCGTATTCGTCGGTGCGCAGCACGCGGGCTATGCCGGCGCTGGACGCTTCCTGCAACAGGCGCATGCGCGCCAGCAGGTGGCGCACCGCCTGCTTGGCCGACAAGGGGCGCCCGAATTGAACGCGGGTCGACATGTAGGCCGCCGTGGTCGCCACCGCGGCTTCGGCCGCGCCCGTGACCCAGGCGGCGACCAGGATCTGCGCCTCACGCTGAAAGGCTGCAAAGGCGGCGGCATCGAATTCGGCCAGCACCTTGACCGTGTCCAGCACCAGCCAGCACTGGGGATACTCCGGGTCCAGCGCGCCGTCTTCCTGGATTTCCACGCCGGCCAGGTCCAGCAGCGCGGCACCGCCCCGGCCGTCGGCCACCAGCACCCAGTCGCTGTCCCGCGCATGACGTGCGTGCCCGGCGAAACGCTGCTGGAGATCGCCTTGCAACGCCCAGGTCGCCGCGCGCGCGCCACTCGCCAGCTCTGCCGCCAAGGGTGAATCACCCAGCGCCTTGGCGATCAGGATGGTCTCGAGCAGCGGCCATTGCAGGCGCAGCTTGCCCGCCTCGGTCGCGATGGGCAACGCGAAATCGATTCCGAGGGCCAGGCCGCCCGCATCTTCCTGCGCGCACACGCCGCACAGTCCCGCGGCGGCCAGCACCTGGCCGGCAGCGCGAAAGTCGCGGGTGTGCGCATCGGCGATGGCCTGGGCCGCGGCCTGGGCGAACTCTTCGGGTTGGAGATCGTTGTCTGACATGGTGACCTCAGAGCTCGGTGGGCAGATTCATGATGCGTTGCGCGATGATGTCCATCTGCACTTCGCTGGTGCCGGCATAGATGGTCTCGGCACGGGCGAACAGGTAGGCATGGGTGAAGTGCTTGCGTGCCCGTTGCGCCAGTGCGCTCGAGCGCACGTTCACATGCGATACCAGCGACAGCGCCAGTCCCGCGAAAGCCTGGTGGCATTCGGACCAATACAACTTGGTCAGCGAGCCGCGGGCGCCGATCTTGTCGCCCGCCGTCATCTGGTCGACTGTGCGCTCCACCAGCCCCTTGAGCGCGTCGATTTCACCCACCACGTCACCGATGCGGCGCTGCGTGTAGCCGTCGTCCAGCAACTTCGATAGTTCGGGATCGGACTTGCACGCCGCGACCAGCTGGCGCAGCTCGCATTCGAAGCGCCAGGCGCGGTACATGCGATTGGTCGCGCGTTCGATGGACAGCACGCGGATGGCGGCGTTCCAGCCGTCGTCCGGGGCGCCCAGGCGGGCGCTATCGGGCACCACCACGTTGTCGAAGAACACTTCGGCAAACGAATCCTTGCCGTCGATGGACTTGATCGGCACCACGCGGATGCCGGGGGTGTCCATGGGCACCGCGAACATCAAGAGGCCGCGGTGCTTGTCGGCCACGGTGCCGGTGCGGGTCAGCAGCAGGCAGTAGTGGGCCTTGGCCGCACCGCTGGTCCAGATCTTCTGGCCGTTGATGCGCCAGCTGTCGCCCTCTGGCACCGCCTTGGTCCGCAGCCGCGCCAGGTCGGAGCCGGCGTCCGGCTCGGAAAAGCCCTGGCACCAGAAGTGGCGCATGGACAGGATGCAATGCAGAAAGCACTGCTTCTGCTCCTCGGTGCCGACCGCCTGGATGATCGGGCCCGCCAGCTCTTTGCCGATGGAGCTCACGCTCTCGGGCATGGCCAGTGCGCCCACCTCCTTGTTGACGACCAGGTGCTCGCGCAATGTCAGGCCCCGGCCGCCGTAGACCTTGGGCCACGTCATGCCCGCCAGGCCGGCCTCGTACATGGATTGCTCCCACTGTCGGCATTCGTCGAGGGTGGGCGTGCGGTAGTCGACGCTGTCCGAACGCATGTGCGCGGGCAGGTTGGCGTGCAGCCATTGGCGCGCGTACTGGCGGTAGACCGCCGGACCAGCGGCTGCATCGGGGATGGCCGGATTCTTTTCCATGTGCATGGGGGCGCTCAACGGACAGAGGTGTTGCGGGAGGCCGGAACCATGAGGGCATCGAGCACCAGGACGCCCTCGCCCTCGGACCTGACCAGGATGGGGTTCATGTCGATTTCGGCCACGTCGTCGGCATGGCGACAGGCGAATTCCGAGAGCCGGGCCACGGTGCGGGCGGCAGCCGCTACGTCGGCCTTGGGCTTGCCGCGGGCGCCGTCCAGCAGCGGGACCATCTTCAGACCGCGGATCATTCGCACGGCCTCTTCCTCGCAGACTGGTGCCACCTGCACGGCGACGTCCTTGAGGATCTCGGCATGGATGCCGCCGAAGCCGACCATCACGACGGGGCCGAACACCGGGTCGCGAGAGATGCCGGCGATCAGCTCCACGCCGCCGCGCACCATTGGCGCCACCAGCACACCATCGAGCCGCGCCTGGGGCGCGTGCTGCCGCGCATTCGCGATGAGCCGGTCGAACCCTTCGCGCACGGCTTGGTCGTCCTGCAGGTCCAGCACCACGCCGCCGATCTCGGTCTTGTGCGCGATGTCCTCGGACGCGATCTTCAGTACCACGGGGTAGCCGGTGGCGCGGGCCGCGCGCACGGCATCCTCGGCCGACGCCACCACTTCTTCGCGCGGCACGCTGATGCCGGCGGCCGCCAGGGCCTGCTTGGCATGGAACTCGTTGCGAAACACCGCCGGATCGACCTTGTCGACCGGTCCCGAGTAGGCAGCGGGCAGGGGAATCGTGGCGAGCCTGCCGAGCTTGACCAGCCCGGCCAGCCCGATGGCGGCGGCCGGAATGCTGCGGAACACGGGGATGCCGAGCAAATTGATTTCGGCCACCGCATCGGGCGGGCCCTGGCTGATCAGGATCAGCAAGCGGTTCGGGTGGCTTGCGCGCACCCTGGACAGCGCCTCCAGGTACACGCCGCGCAGGCGCGGGTTGTAGAGCGACAGCGCCAGCATCAGCACCAGCGTGCTCCCGTTCGCATCGCCTTGCAGCGCCGTGAGCATCTTCAACAGGATGTCCGGGCGGGCCGACATCTGGGCCGAGGCATCCACCGGGTTGTTGGTGCCCGCGGTCGGCACGACCTCGCGGATCAGGGCCTTGGTCGTATCCGCCAGCTGCGGCAGTGTCATGCCGGCTTCGACCATCGCGTCGGCCATCATGATTCCGAAGCCACCGGACGCCGCCACCAGCGTCACGGCGTCGGTGGTGGGGAAGCGGCGCGCCCCAAGCAGGGCCGCGGCGTGGCCCACATCCAGCAGCTCTTCGAAGGAACGGACGCGAAGTGCGCCATAGCGGCGCAACACCGCATCGAACACTGCGTCGGAACCCGTCAGCGCGCCGGTGTGCGAGGCTGCTGCGGCCTGGCCCTGCTCGGTGGAACCGATCTTGAGGACGACCAGCGGCTTGTTCTGCTCGCGCGCCAGGTTCAGCGCCTTGATCAGGCGGCCGGCATCGCGGCAGGTCTCCATGCAGCACAGGATGATGTGGGTGGCCGGATCGTTCGCCAGCGCGGCAATGCCGTCGGCCACGTCCACGTCCGCTTCGTTGCCGGTGGCGATGAAGCGGCTCACGCCGAGGCCGCGCTCCGCCATGTTGTACATGGTGAAGCTGCCGATGTTGCCGGACTGCGAGACGATTCCCACATGGCCGGCCGGCGGCATGTTTTGTTCCAGGGCGATGGAGAACGAGCCGACCAGGTTGGCCGCCACGTTGACCACGCCAAGGCAGTTCGGCCCCAGGAGGCGCATGCCATGGTGCCGAGCGACCCGCACCAGTTCGGCCTGCAAGGCCGCGCCTTCAGGGCCGGCCTCGGCAAAGCCGGAGGACAGCACGACGACCCCGCGCACACCGCGGCTGGCACAGTCGCGCACGGCCTGCAGCGTGGCCGCCGCCGGCACGGCCAGGATCGCCATGTCCGGGGCCGTGGGCGTATCCAGGATCGAGGCGAAACCCTGCAGCCCCTGGATCGTGCCGCCCTTGGGATTGATGGGATAAATCGCCCCGGTGTAGCCGTACTTGCGCAGCAGCTGGATGGGGCGGCCGCCGATCTTGGTGATGTCGTCGGAGGCGCCGATCACGGCCACGCCCTTGGCTTCGAAGAGCGCGTCCAGCCCCGTGCCGGGCGCTTCTTGAACAGCGGTCAGCATCGCCTCAGCGTCCCTTGAAGACGGGTTCGCGCTTTTCCAGGAAAGCCATTCGCGCTTCGCGAGCGTCCTCCGTCTTCGACAGGGTCACCGTGAACTCCTGCTCGAAACGGTAGGCGTCGCGCTGCGGCATGACGTCCACCATGTTGGCCGCCCGCTTGGCGTAGGCGATGGCCAAAGGGGCCTTGGAGGCAATCTCGCGCGCCAGGGCCAGCGTCACGGGCAGCAGTTCCGCCTCGGACACCACGTCCTCGATCACGTTGCGCTTGAGCAGGTCATGCGCGCTCAGGCGCTGGCCGGTGAAGAACATGCGACGCAGCGTGGAGCGGCCAAACAGCGTCTTGAGCATGGAGGCGCCGCCCGCCAGGCCGACGTTGATTTCGGGCATGCCGACCGTGGCGTTCTCCGAGGCATAGAGGATGTCGCAGGCCGCTGCCAGGCCGAAGCCGGCGCCCAGGGCCGCGCCGTTGATGGCGGCGATGACGGGCTTGGCGCACTCGCGAATTGAGTTGCCCGTCTCCCGGGTGATGCGGTTGTGCTCCAGGAAGTCGCCTGCGACCTCGCTGTCGGGCCGGTCCTTCAGGTCAGCGCCGGCGCAGAAGATGCGGTTCGATCCCGTCAGCACGGCGCAGCGGATGTCTTCGCGCTCGGAGATGGCGTCGAACGTGGCCACCAGCTGGCGGCGCATGTCACGGCTTAATGCGTTGACCGGCTTGCGGTCCATGGTGACCAGCGCGACGCCCTCGGACACTTCCAGACGAACCCATTCTTCACTCATATTGCACCTCGACGGAAAGCCTGCCGGCAACGGCACGACCAGGAGAAAAAAGACACCGGAAACCGCTCGTGGGCATCATAGGACCGGGCTTCCAACCGATCTCCATTCGATTTGAAGGAGTGTTCTGCGGAAAACGCAGCAGTTCGGCGGGCGCGGGCGCGATCGTGTCGCTACGATTGCGGCGCGCTGCCTGGCGGGCAGGCTCGTGCTGGTGCGGCACATGGAGGTTCCGCGCGCTCGCACGGATGGAAAAGCCAAATATCTGGAAGGTGATTCGAAGCATGGAGATCCGTCGCCTCGGTGACCTGAAGACCGCCTTGGGTGAGTGCCCGCAGTGGTACCGGGACCAGTTGTGGCTCATGGATTGCCGCGCCGGCCTGGTGCTGGCGCTGGACCCCGACACGGGCGAAGAGATGTCGCGTTACACAGCGCCCGCGCCCCTGGGCTGCTTCGCCTTCAACGGCGAGGACGGCGACGCCATCGTGCTGGCGCTCAAGGAGGAGATCGCCGCGCTGGATTTGCGCCACAGCCAGCTGCGCACGCTGGCACGCATCGAGGTCAGCGGCCCGCACCTGAGGCTCAACGACGGCATCGCCCTCGCCGACGGCAGCTTCATCGTCGGCACCATGCATGTGTTTCGCGAGGCCGGCGAGTCCCCACTGGGGGGCCTGTACCGCCTGGACACAGGGTTAAATCTGCGAAAGCTCGACACCGGCTTCGGCGTCACCAACGGCCCCTGCGTGAACCCGGTCAACGGGCGCTTGCACGTGGCCGACAGCGAAGCTAAGGTCATTTACTCGTATGCCATCGAGTCGGATGGTGCGGTGGCCGACAAGCAACTGTTCGTCCGCACCGCAGCGCATGGCTCAGGCCCGGATGGCTGCGCGTTCGACACGGAAGGCGGGCTGTGGACTGCCCTGGTGCGCCAGGGCGCGCTCGCCCGCTTCGACATGGCCGGGCGGCTCACCCACAAGATCGGCCTACCCGTGGTTCACCCCAGCGCGCTATGCTTTGGCGGGCGCGACATGGCCGACCTGTTCGTGACCAGCATCAGCAACAGTGGCCGCCTGAGCGCCTCCGGCCCCATGGACGGCGGGGTGCTCAAGGTGACCGGGCTCGGATACCGCGGCAGCAAACGTCCCGCCTGCCGCCTGCCCCTCTAGGGGCGCGCGGCCTGGCTAGGCCGCCGTCGTGGCACCCAGCCCGGTGCCTTTGCCGTGGGCTTCAAACCGCAGCTCGGGTCCGGCCACGTGCTCCGCCACGAAATCCAGGAACAGGCGTATCTTGGCCGGGATCATGGGTGTATCGAGGATGGTGGCATACAGGCCCGCATCGAAGCTCGCGTTGCTGATGCGGTAGTCCGTGAGGAGCCGGACCAGGCGGCCCTGGCTGATGTCCCGGTGCACGGTGTAGTCCTCCAGCAGGGCCAGGCCTTGCCCCAGCCGGGCCAGTTCGAGCAGAGCGACGCCGTTGTTGCTGACGTGGCGGGGCTTGAAGCGGATTTCGCGCAGCTGTTCCTGCTGCTTGAAGATCCAGGTGTATTCATCGCCGGGCCACAGGTAGGCCAGGCAATCATGCTCGAGGATGCTTTCCGGTGTCTGCAAGGCAGGGCGGCCGGCCAGGTACGAGGGCGCGGCCACGAGATGCCGATCGCTCTGGAAAAGCATGCGGCGCTTGACGCCACCTTCCACCGGCGGCGAGATGCGAAAGTCGATGTCGACCTGCTTGCGCCGCAGGTCCGCCGGTGCCTCGCCGAGCGTGAGCTCGATGTGGATGTCGGGGTAGAGCTTGCGAAAGCCGGCGATCAGCGGGGGCAACACGCCCAGGCCGAACATCATGCGCGAATGCACGCGCAGCAGGCCTTGCGGCGCCTTGCTGATGGCGGTGATGTTGGTCTGCAGCTCGTTGATGCGCCACAGGATCGCCTCGAGCTGGCGCGCGTACTCCTGCCCGGACTCGGTCAGCGCCACCTGCCGGGTGGAGCGCAGCAGCAGCTTGATCTTCAGTTCATCTTCGATCTGCGTGATCATCCGGGACACCCCGGTGGCCGAGATGCCGAAGTGCCGTGCCGTCTCCGAGAAGTTCCTGGTCTGCGAGATCGACAGGAACAGCTCCATCGCTCGCAATCGGTCCATGACTCCTCCGTTTTCCGTGGTTCTGATCTGCAGCTTTGGCTATAGCCGATCCCGGCCGCCTGCCTAGAATTTGGCTGCCGCTGCTGGCGCTATTCTTGTGGAGACTGTACATGGAGTTCGGCGTATTCATCCTGGCCCAGCAAAGGGGCTATCAACAGACTTCGCGACAGGTCATCAACAATTCCGTCGAGCAGACCGTCGCGGCAGAACAGGCTGGATTCCACAACGCCTGGTACGCCGAGCACCACTTCAACAATTACTCGCTGTCCCCGTCGCCGCTGATGATGGTGGCTCACATGGCGGGCAGGACCCGGCGCATCCGCCTGGGGACGGCCGTCTGCATCCTTCCCCTGTACCAACCGGCGCGTTTCCTTGCCGAGATCGGGTTTGCGGACACCGTGTCCGACGGCCGCCTGGACCTGGGCGTCGGTTCGGGCTACCAGGAGTTCGAGTTCGCCCGCTTCGGTGTTGAAATCGCCAACTCCGGTGCGATGTACAACGAGTTCCTGGACATCCTGGCCAAGGCCCTGAACCAGAAGATCTTCCATCACGAAGGGCGCTTCTACAACATCCCCCCGAGCTCCATCGCGGTGCGATGCGTGCAGGAGCCCATGCCGCCCCTGTGGATCACCTCAGGCAACCCGGTGGCGCTGGGGCGCGGCGTGCGCGAGAACCACAACCTGTTCGTCACCGCGCTGCTCAAGGGAAACGAAGGCATCCGCGAACTGCGGGAACGCCTGCTGAAGGTCGCCGTTGACAACGGCAAGGACCTGGATCGCGACGTGAAGTTCGGTTTCCTTCGCTGTGCCTACGCGTCCGACAACCGCGCTGAAATCGACGCCTACCTGGATTGCGCGCGCTATCAGCGGCGCATCTCCGAGAGCCTGAAGTTCCGCCGCTCGCAGTCCGAGGACGGCTACATGGTCAAGGAAGTTGCTGGCGACACGGACCCCACGTTCGAGGAGTTGCGCAAGAACCTGCCCGTGGGGTCGGTCAACCAGGTCATCGACAAGATGCTCGAGGAGATCAGCATCCTGCGACCCAAGCACATCGCCTTGCAGACGCAGCTGGGCGACTTCGACCAGAAGACCATGCTCAAGCAGATCGAGCTGTGGGGAGAAAGAATCATCCCTGCCATCCAGAAGGAACTCGGACGCAATCCTTCTGCGGCTCACGCTCTTGTGGCCTAGGCCGAAGAGCGCAGCCCGCACTCCACACAAACAAAATCAGGAGACACCATGAACCAGACCCCGATCAGCCGGCGCAGCATATTGCTCGGCGGCGTCCTTCTCGGCACCGGAGTGAGCGCCCTTGCCAATACCGGTAACTGGCCCGAGCGGCCTATTCGCATCGTGGTCGCCGGTTCCCCGGGTGCCGGTGGCGACGTCTTTGCGCGCCTGATCTCCGAGCCGCTGTCGCGGATCCTGAAGCAGCCGATCGTCGTGGAGCCCAAGGCGGGTGCCAATGGCCTGATCGCGTGCGACACGGTGGCCAAGGCGGCGGGTGACGGCTACACGCTGCTGTTCGCGCCGTCGTCGGCCATCCTGATCAACCCCGTGATCCATCCGAAGATGCCTTACGACACGGAAAAGGACCTGGTCCCGATCACGCAGGTGGGCGCGGCGGGCATCCTGCTGGTCGCCAGTACGGCCAGCGGGTTCAAGAACCTGGCGGACATGGTGGCGTATGCGAAGGCCAATCCTGGCAAGCTTGCCTATGGCTCGTGGGGTACCGGCTCGTCCGGCCATCTGGCCATGGAAGGCATCAAGGCCCACTACGGGCTCGACATGCCCCATGCACCGTACAAGACGCTGGTGACCGAAGTCACCGACCTGATGGCCAACAACATCAGCGTGGGCTTCACCGACATCCAGTCTCCGCTGCCGCACGTTCGCGCTGGCCGCCTGGTGGCACTCGGGCAGACGGGCTCGCAGCGTTGGCCTGCCACGCAGGACCTGCCCACGCTCTCGGAGCAAGGCTACAAGTTCGAAGCGGATGGCTGGTACGGCGTGTTCGCGCCTGCGGGGACGCCCCAGGCGATCATCGACCGCCTCAACGAAGAGATCAATCGCCTGCAAGCGACCGACGCCGTGCGGCAGAAGATCGAAGGCCAGAACATGGTGGTGCCCCAGGCGCGCAGCGCCAGGCAGTTCGCGGCATCGATCAGGAAGGATGCCGCCATCTGGCAGGGACTGGCGCGGACCATCAACCTCAAGGACAAGTAGGCAAGCGGGCAGGGCGCGCGCGCCCTCGCTGCCGAACCCCGTGAGGGGTAGTGAACCGGGGCTGCGACCCCGGTTTTTTTGCATTCGGCGGGCGGCTGTGTCGTGATATCCCCCGATTTCTGCAGAACTGAATCGCGGCGCCGGCATCTTCACGACAGCCCATTGCGCCCAGAGAATTCCCTGCATACCAGATCACTCTTCCCATCGGAGAAAACATGGAATTCGGCGTCTTCCTCCTGGCACAGCAACGCGGCTATCACCAGACTTCGCAACAGGTCATCCAGAACTCGATCGAGCAGACCGTGGTGGCCGAGCAGGCCGGCTTCAACACGGCCTGGTACGCAGAGCACCACTTCAACAATTACTCGCTCTCGCCTTCGCCACTGATGATGATTGCGCACGTGGCCGCCAGGACGCAGCGCATTCGCCTGGGCTCTGCGGTGTGCATTCTTCCGCTGTACCACCCGGCACGATTCCTGGCCGAGGTGGGCTTCGTTGACACGGTGTCCGGTGGCCGGCTGGAGCTTGGCATCGGCTCGGGCTACCAGGAGTTCGAGTTCGAGCGCTTCGGGGTGAAGATCGAGGACTCCGGCGCGATCTACAACGAGTTCCTGGACATCTTGCCCAGGGGCCTGACCCAGAAGATCTTCGAGTACGACGGCAAATTCCTCCAGATGCCACCGAGCTCGATCGCGGTGCGCTGCGTACAGGACCCGATGCCGCCGCTGTGGATCACCTCGGGCAACCCAGTCACCCTGGGCCGGGGCGTGCGGGAAGGCCACAACCTGTTCGTGACGGCATTGCTCAATGGGAGCGACGCCATCGCGGGCTTGCGCAGCCGCCTGGAGAAAGTGGCGCAGGACAACGACGCCGATCTCGACGCGGATGTGAAGTTCGGTTTTCTGCGTTGTGCATTCGCTTCGGACAAGCCATCGGAAATCGACGCCTACCTGGACAACGCGCGCTTCCAGCGCCGGATTTCGGAAAGCCTCAAGTACCGCCGCGCGCAAAGCGACGACGGCTACATGGTCAAGGAAGTGCCTTCGGCGACCGATCCCACGATGGAAGAACTGCGCAGGAACCTGCCGGTCGGTTCGGTCAACCAGGTGATCGACAAGATGCTGGAGGAAATCAGCATCCTGCGGCCCAAGCACATCGCGCTGCAAACCCAACTGGGCGATTGCGACCAGAAAACGATGTTGCGCCAGATCGAGCTGTGGGGCGAGAAGATCATCCCGGCGATCCGCAAGGAAGTCGAAGCGATGGACGCCGTTGCGGCCTGAGATGCCCATGTCTGACTCCTCGACGTTCGACAGCAAGGCCCTGCAAGGCAAGGTGGCCGTGGTCACCGGCTCCAGCGGCGGCCTCGGGCTGGCCATCAGCCAGCACCTCCATTCGATAGGCGCGTCCGTGGTGCAGGCGGACATCAGCTACCCGGCCGAGCCGGCCGGGACCGGTGGCATGCTGCAGGTGCACTGCGACATTGCGGACCCGGCGTCGGTCACTGCCCTGGCCGAACTCACCCGCGAGCGGTTCGGTGCGTGCGATGTTCTGGTGAACAATGCCGCCATCACGGCCAGGCCGGTAGCCCTCGAGAACTTCCCGATGGAGTTGTGGGACCGCATCTTCAGCGTGAACCTGCGTGGCGCCCTGTTGTGCGCGCAGGCCCTCGTTCCCATGATGTTCGAACGCGGGAGCGGCAGCATCATCAACGTGGCATCCATCGCCGCGCAGGTGCCCACCCGGGTGGCCGCCTACGGTCCCACCAAGGCTGCCCTCGGGGCCCTCACCCGCCAGATGGCAGTGGAATGGGGGCCGCGTGGCATCCGTGCCAATTCCGTCAGCCCCGGCATGATCCGCACGCCCTTGTCGGAAGTGCATTACCGCGACGAAGGCACCCTGCAGACCCGGACGGCGAGGATTCCGGCGCGCCGCATCGGGCGTCCGGAAGACATCGCATCGGCCGTGTGCTTCCTGGCCAGCGATGCGTCCACCTACATCAACGGACAGGACATCGTGGTGGATGGCGGTTTCCTCAAGGCATCCCTTGCCAACCTGTACAACGAAGCCGGCCCGGCCCGGCAGTGAGGCCCCACATGGACTCTCCCAAGCGCTTGCAAAATGTGTTCGTGGTGGCCGAGCGGCCGGCCGAACTTCACGCCTTCTACGCGTCGGCCCTGGGCCTGCAGCTGAAGTTTCGCGACAAGGACCGTTGGTTCCAGTACGACGTGGGCAATGCCAACGTCGCACTCGCCTGCCGTGAGGAAGCCGGGCCTGCGACATCCGGAGTCGTGATGGTGTTCGAAGTGAGCGACTTCGGGGCCGCGGCGCAGGCAGTCCCGGCCGCAGGAGGCGAAGTGCTGGGTACCCGCGACATGGGTTCGCACGGCGCCGTGATGTCGCTGCGCGACCCGGAGGGCAACATCGTCCAACTCTTCAAGCGGCAAGGGACGGCCGCATCGTGAGCCAGCCCACGCCACAACTCGGGGCGATCGACCCCAAGCTGTTCCGCCAGTTGCTGGGCTGCTTCCCCACGGGGGTGGCCATCATCACGACGCGCAATGAACAGGGGCAGCCCGTAGGCCTGACCTGCAACTCCTTCAGTTCGGTGTCGCTCGAGCCGCCGCTGGTGCTTTTCAGCCTGCGCAAGGCCAGCACCCTGCTGGACACCTTCACCGCGGCCGGGAGTTTCGCGATCAATATCCTGTCCCAGAGCCAGGACGCGCTGTCCGGCCGTTTTGCCTCGAGCAAGATCGCCGACAAGTTCGAAGGGGTAGCCTGGCGGGCAGGGCGCCTGGGCACGCCACTGGTGGACGACTGCCTTGCCAACCTGGAGTGCGGCGTGTACGCCGCCCACGAGGCCGGTGACCACGTGATCTTCATCGGCGAGGTCAAGCACATGGCCGGCGGGTCTGCCGACCACGCACTGGTGTTCTACAAAGGCGCCTACATGATGCTCGCCGAGTCGCTGCGCAAACTGGTGCTCGACGGAAAACTCGACACCGCCGCGATCGACGAGGCCTACCGCGCTCTTTACGGGACGCTGCTGCGTCTGGCCTGCGAACGTGCTTCCCAGGCCGAACTGGACGCGATCGAAGCCGCGGTCACGGAGATCGAGCAGCACCAGGGCGCTGACGCGCTCCCCCAGCGCATCGACGCTACGGCACGGTTTTTCTCGTCGATCTCCCTGGCTGGTCATAACGAGGCCCTGCGCCTCATGGCGCAAACCATGACCGCCGTGCTGCGCGAGCGCATGGCCTACGTGCTGCCGGTGCGCCGCAGACCCGACGTGTTCCCGCTGCGACGCAAGGTGGTGCAATGCCTGCACGCGCGGGACGCGGACGGGGCCGTGATGGCGCTCGACGCGTTGATCACCAACTTGCGCAAGGGGGATGCCGGGCAGGCGCGCGACCCAGTGATGCGTTGAAGAATGATGAGCCAGACTTTGCGCAAACGAGTTGAAGCCGTTGGGCACCGCGGGTTTGCGACGCCCGATGCGATCCGGACGCGGTTTTCGAGCGCCATGTCCTGCATGTACCGCCAGGAAGTTCCGCAATACGGCGCCCTGCTCGACCTGGTGGCAGAGATCAACGCCTCCGCCCTGCAGCGCGATCCGTCGCTGCTCGCGCACCCTGCCGACTCGACCCGCCTCGACATGGAACGCCACGGTGCAATCCGGCTGGGCACGCCGCGTGAACTGAGCACGATCCGGCGCATCTTTGCGGTGATGGGCATGCATCCCGTGGGCTATTACGACCTGACCGTGGCGGGCGTGCCGGTTCACTCGACCGCGTTTCGTCCGGTTGATGGCGATTCCCTCGCCGCCAATCCGTTTCGCGTCTTCACGTCCCTGCTGCGGCTGGATCTGGTTCGCGATCAGGCGCTGAGGGACCTTGCGGCCGGGATCTTGTCGAAGCGCAACATCTTCTCGGGGCGTACGCTGGCGCTGATCGACCAGGCCGAGGCTGCAGGCGGGCTCACCGATACCGAGGCGGACGAGTTTGTTGGCGAAGTGCTGCATACCTTCCGCTGGCACGGTGAAGCGGCGGTCTCGCGCGACACGTACGAGCGCTTGCACGATGCCCATCGGCTCATCGCCGACGTGGTCGGCTTCAAGGGACCGCACATCAACCACCTCACCCCGCGCACGCTGGACATTGACGCAGCGCAGGCCCAGATGCCCCTGCGCGGCATCTCGTCCAAGGAAACCATCGAAGGGCCGCCTCGTCGCAAGGTGCCCATTCTGCTGCGGCAGACCAGCTTCAAAGCGGTTGAAGAATCGGTCCGATTTGCGGGTGGCGAGGCCGAAGGCGCGCACACGGCGCGGTTCGGCGAGATCGAGCAGCGCGGCATCGCCCTGACTCGCAAAGGCCGGACACTCTACGACGCCCTGCTGAACAAGGCGCCCGACAAGGAAGCCGGGGACGAGAGCAACTACCAGACTTGGCTGGCCCGGGCATTCGAAGCGTTTCCGGACGATGAGAACACGCTGCGCCGCGAGGGTCTTGGATTCTTCAGCTATGCGCTGGCAACGAATCCGGCTGCCATCGCGTCGGCACCAGCCTTCGATCTCGGTGATCTTGTGACCCGAGGCGTGCTCACGGCAACACCGATCACCTACGAGGATTTTCTGCCGGTCAGTGCCGCCGGGATCTTCCAGTCCAACCTTGGCGACGGCGGGCCCGCGACGTATTCCGCAGTGGCCGCGCAGTCAGAGTTCGAGCGGGCGCTCGGCGCCCCCGTGCTCGACGAGATCGCGCTCTATCAGGCGGAGCAAGATGCCTCGATAGCCCGAGTGACGCAGGAACTCAAGGAAGTGGACGCCCGCTGTTAACGCGCCCGCAGCGAACGAATACGCATATGCGTTTCGCTCATTTCATACGGGTGCAGGAGACCCAGCAAAGCCATGTTGCGGTGGATCTCTTCCTGCAGTAATTCGATGGCTGATTCCACTCCGGCCTTGCCTTCGGCAGCAAGTGCGAAATTGAATGGGCGGCCTGCGAAAACACAGCGGGCACCCAATGCAATGGCTTTGAGCACGTCAGAACCACGCCTGATGCCTCCATCCATCATGACAACCAGCTCCGGGACCGCTTTCACGATATCGCCAAGAACGCTGAGGGGTGCGGCCACGCTATCGGCTTGACGGCCCCCGTGATTGGAAACGATGATTCCATCGATCCCGACCGAGCGGGACTTGACTGCATCCGATACGCTCATGATGCCTTTGAGAATCAACTTTCCGCGCCATTTTTCGCGCGCGAGTTTGATGTGATCCCATGTAAAACGATCGCGGTTCTTGGCCTCTCTTTGAGCAGACGACGACAGCACAGGGCTGCCTCGGTCCGCGCGCCAATTCTCGAGATGCGGCATTCCGTGGACTGCTAGTGTCTTGATGAACGTGTGGATGGTCCAGTGGGGGTGCATGACACCTTGCCACATCAGACCCCATGACGGTCGCAGTGGGGAAGAAAACCCAAATCGCGCATATCGGTCTGGATTGACCGATACGGGCACATCGACAGTGATCACCAAGTTCGTGATTCCCGCCGACGCCGCGCGCTGGAGAAGCTTTTCAACTTCACGAGGATCCCCCGGCAAGTAAGCCTGGAACCAGGCATCTGGGGCAGACGCAGTCACCTTCTCCATTCGCGTCAGTGAGGCACCGCTAAGGATGTAGGGGACGTTGCGTGCGTGAGCGGCCGTGGCGAGTGCAACATCGCCATCGAAGCTGTAGAGCGCCCCCAGCCCGACAGGTGAAATCCCGAATGGGCTGTCGTAGCTTTTCCCGAACAGCTCTATATTTTGCGCTCGACTTGAAACGTCGATCAGCATGTTGGGTATGAACTCGTAAGCCTCATAGGCTTCACGATTCCATCGCAACGAGACTTCTTCCTCGGCTCCATTATTGATGTACGCAAATATCGAAGCAGGGAGACGCTTTTTCGCCAAGCTCCTGAAGTCATGCAAGCTGAAATTCTTACGAGTAGTCATGGGTATACCGTTCAACTTGACAGCTGCAAATTCAACGCGTCCACCAAGGCTAATTCGCGGCAGTCCATCAGCCACAGTTGCTGCTCATGCCCCACCGGACACTCGCCCAAGGTGAGTTCGATATCGCCAAGGCAGAGGAATTCCAGTTCGTCGAACACGCTTGTTTGACCTGCAGATCAAAGATGCTGAACTGATTGAGCGCCGGGGGATGATAGCAACCAGCCACACACCACACCTCAGGGGATTGCTTCATTTTCCGCAGCACACTCCTCCAAAATTGGCGTGGATCGATTTGAAGGCAGTTCCCATAATCACTAAAGCGCATCGACACTGAAACTGAAGCCAGCGGGAGCCAGCGGGGTGGATTCGGTGATCGAGCGCAAGTTCGGACGCATCGACAACATCACCTCGAGCGCGGTCAAGGCGCCGATCGACATCCTGAGCCTGTCCAACGGCGCGCGCAGCGGCCTGACGGGCTTTATCGCCGGACTTTCACGCACCACGGTCGTCGCCAACGTCACCATCAACAACCTGCTGCCCGGTCGCTCATGACCGATCGCCTGCGCAGCAACTTCCCCGTCGAGGCGAAGAACAAGGGGATCACGGTGGAAGAGGTGGAACAAGCCGCGCGTCGCTCGATTCCGGCGAAGCGCTTCGGCAACGAGATGGAGTTCGGCCAGTACTGCGCCTGGCTCTGCAGCAAGCAGGCTTCCTATATCACCGGACAGAACCTGCTGATCGATGGCGGCATCTATCCGGGCACGTTCTGACGGCCACGACATCAACAATCAACAGGAGCTTAGAGTGAAGAGAAAATCTTTTCTGAAAATTCTTTCCGCAATCGTTTTCGGCACCGTCATGGCGACCGGAGCTCACGCCCAGGATGTGACCCGGATCGTCGTGCCGTTTCCAGCGGGCGGCGGCACCGATCAGTACCTTCGCCTTCTCTCGGCCGAACTGACCAAGAAAGGCATGCAAGTCGTCGTCGAGAACAAGCCCGGGGCGAGCGGCATCATTGCGGCGGACTATGTCGCGCGGTCGCGTGCCGACGGGAAAACCATCCTGATGACGTCGCTGAGCGTGCTGGTCAGCAACACGGTAACGTATGAGAAGCTGCCCTACGATCCGCAGAAGGATTTAGCGTCCGTCACGCAAATCGGCTACCAGCCGTCCATCCTCGTCGCCAGGCCCGACGCGCCTTTCAAGAACATCAAGGAAATGGTCGCCTATGCGAAGGCCAATCCCGGCAAGATCAACCGCGGATCGCCCGGAGCCTCGATCATCACCAACCTGGCGCCCATCGCCTTCGAACAGAGGGCCGGCATCTCGACCACCCATATCCCCTTCCCGGGAGATGCGCCGGGCCTGCAGGCGTTGCTGGGAGGCCAGATCGACATACAAGGCACCAGCATCACCGGACCGCTGCAGCATATCCGCGCGGGCAAGATGATCGTGCTCGGCGTGATGGACAGCAAGCGCCTGCCGCTGGTGCCCGAAGCCATGACGTTCAAGGAACAGGGCTATGACATCGAGGCCCTGAGCTGGTACGCCTTGTCCGTTCCCGCGGGCACGCCCAGGCCGATCATCAACGGGCTCAACAAGGCCATTCATCAGGTGCTCAACGATCCTGAATTCGTAGCCAAGGCGCGCGCCATCGGAATCGAACCGAAAGGCGGTACGCCGGAAGAGCTCGATCGCTACATCCACGCGGAGTCCGACCGGTGGGTACCCGTGCTGCGAGGCTTGAACCTGCCCAAGCAGTGATGCCGGCGCGCCGAGTTGGACCGTGAGCGGTGGCGTAGGAACGCTGCGCCGCCGCCGTGTGGGCAGCCGCGGTCACCCCGCGGGCTGATCGACCACCTTCAGCAATTCGCTCTTGTGCGCCGTCGCCCATTCCCTGAAGCTGGTTGCGGAACGCCCAAGCAGAGGGCACGTCGTCGCGCACCTCGATGTAGCTCTCGACCAGCACGAACCAGGAAATTTCGAGTCGGTGCAGTCGTCGTTGGCAGACACGCCCTGGTTGACGATGTGCTTCACCCCCGCCTTCCTGGCGGCATCGACCAGCGTCTTGGTCTGGTGCGTCATGGCGATCGTGTAGCCGGTGAGGATGTTGAGCCGATCGACACCACGCGGGGCCTCAGGTCCGCGGATCGTCGAGGTCGAACACGCCCATGAGGAAGATGAGTGGGCTGTTGACGGGCGTCGTGACCGATCTCCGTTCGTTTATGAGGATGTCGAGTGGGGAGATGCGCGGCTCAAAGCGTGATGCGAGGATCAAGCCCGTATTGAGCGGGTGCACCGAGGTGCTCGCGCAGCGTCGTGCCCGCGTAATCGAGGTGAAACAGGCCGCGCTGCTGCAGGATCGGCACGACGTCGTGGACGAAGTCTTCGAGGCCATCGTGGTAGACGTCCGGCGCCACCCAGAAGCCGTCGGCGGCTTCTGCCTCGAACCAGCGCTGCATGTGATCAGCGACGTCGACGGGCGGGCCGGCGACGACGGGCTGGTAATCGATGACGCAATGGGCAAGTACGTCACGCAGGCTCCAGCCCTCGCGCGCGACCTTCAAGGCATGGCTGGACCGCGGATCGCCCGAGGACGGACGCGCCGCGGCGAGCTGTTGTGGTGACAGCGGCTCGTCGAGCCGCGCCGGACCGACCCGCACGCCCAGCATCTTCTGCAGGTAGGCGGCATGCTGCGGAAAGGCGCGCTCCGTCAGCGTGATGCGACGATCGAGCGCGGCACGCTTGTCGGCGGCGATCGTCGTCATCAGGCCGGGTATGTACTTGATTTCGTCCGGGTCGCGTCCGGCGCGTCCCGCCGCGTCGCGGAAGGCGGTGCGCTGCGCATGGGCGTCCTCCAGGGTGAATGCCGGGCCGATGACGGCGCTGGCATAGCGGCCGGCGAGCGCCAGCGCATTCGCACTGACGCCGCCCGCGTGGAAGACGACCGGCTGTCCCTGTTCTGATGGAGGAATGTAGAGCGGTCCGCGCGAGGCGACGAACTTGCCGCCCAGGTTGATCGGCGCCACCTCGGCAGACCTGGCGAACTGCCCGCTGGCCTGGTCATGCACCCACGCGTCCTTGCCCCAGCTGCCCCAAAGCGCCTGGACAATCTGGACCACTTCGTGCGCCCGCCCGTACCGGTCGGTGCTGGACGGGATGCGCACGCCGAAGTTCGCGGCTACATCGTCACCCGCCGAGGTGATCGCGTTCCAGCCCGCGCGGCCGTGGCTCATGATGTCGAGCGCCTTGAACTGACGCGCGAGATTGAACGGTTCGTTGAACGTCGTGGAGCCGGTCGCCACCATTCCGATCCGCTCGGTGCCGCGCGCCACGGCGGCCAACGTCATCATCACGTCGAGGTTGAAGCCAGGCGCCTCGTGTTCGATGTCGGGGGCTACGGCGCTGGGCCCGTCGGGCAGGAAGAGGAACTGCAGCTTGCCACGCTCCGCCGCCTGCGCCTGCCGGACCTTGGCGTCAAAGCTGGTATAGCTGGTGGGATCGACACCCGGCATGCGCCAGGAGCCGGCCAGCGCACCGTAGCCGTTACCCAGGTGCATGCCGATGATCATTTGACGCTGGCGCATGACGTTGCCTTTGCTGAGGGGCGTAGCCGGTGGCGGATCGGCGGACTCGCCCCCCGTCCCGCCCGCACGTTCTTACTGGCGCCTAGTGCGCCAGGACCGGTACATCGCCGCGCGCGGCGCTCTTCGGCATCGCCAGGGCCACAAACAGACTCACGATGACCATGCCGAATGCGATCAGATGGGAGTGCTGCGCGCCACGAGCCATGGCAGGACCGACAAGCTCGCCACCCGCCATCAGCGCCTCGGTTGTCTTCGTCGCAATCGCGAACGCGAGCGCGAGCGCGATGCATCATCGAGAGTGGTTATGCGGCACCAAGATGAATAGCAGCATGCCCGCGTGATCGCGCCGCAGGGGCCCTGTCCGCGCATCGGTGTTGGGCAACAGGTCTGTCACCAGACTGTCGCAGACAATCTAAAACAAAACGGCCGCTACGTAATTTGTAGTGGCCGTTCGTGTATTGGCGCGGGGTGAAGTGGTGGGCCCTGAGTGACTCGAACACTCGACCTACGGATTAAGAGTCCGCTGCTCTACCAACTGAGCTAAGAGCCCACTTCGAAACCGGTTTGCTTGTGGTGGAGAGGAAAGAGGATC
>JAQGMY010000240.1 GCA_028292105.1 Ramlibacter sp. | reverse complement strand
TTAGGGGAGGGGCTAGCCCCTAGTCCCTCTGCCTTCTCGCGCTCATGCACAATCAGGCGCCATGTTCTTCACCGTCCCGACGCTCCTGACCTGGACGCGCATCGTCGCCATCCCGCTGCTGATCGGGGTGTTCTACCTGGGGCTGGAGCACAGGTTGCAGAACCTGATCGCCACGGTCATGTTCGTCGTCTTCGCCGCCACCGACTGGCTCGACGGGTTCCTGGCCCGCAGGCTCAACCAGACCTCCGCCTTCGGCGCCTTCCTCGACCCGGTGGCCGACAAGTTCCTGGTCTGCGCGTCCCTGCTGGTGCTGGTGGACTTGCAACGCGCGGACGTGTTCGTCGCCCTGATCATCATCGGCCGCGAGATCGCCATCTCCGCGCTGCGCGAATGGATGGCGCAGATCGGCGCGGCGAAGAGCGTGGCGGTGCACATGCTCGGCAAGGTGAAGACCACGGTGCAGATGGTCGCGATCCCGTTCCTGCTGTTCCACGGCACGCTGTTCGGGGTGATCGACACCTCCTTGTGGGGCCAGTGGCTGATCTGGATCTCGGCGATCCTCACGGTCTGGTCGATGATCTACTACCTGCAAAAGGCGCTGCCGGAGATTCGCCGGCGGGTGAAGTAGGGTGGCGGAGGCAGCGATAGGGCGGGCCGACCCGCTGGTCCGGGCCATGCCGGCGGTGTTCGTCGTGATCTGGAGCACCGGCTTCATCGTGGCGCGTTACGCCATGCCGCACTCGCCGCCCCTGAAGTTCCTCGCCATGCGCTACGCGCTGTCGGTGGTCGCGTTCCTGGTCTGGGCCGGGATCGCCCGCGCTGCCTGGCCGCGCGACCGCAGGCAGGCGGGCCATCTCGCGGTGACCGGCATCCTCATGCACGCGGGTTACCTGGGTGGCGTCTGGGCCGCGGTCAAGCTGGGGATGGGCGCCGGGCTCGCCGCGCTGCTGGTCGGCCTGCAGCCGGTGCTGACGGCGCTCTGGGTTTCGAGCTGGGGAGGCAAGGTGACGCTCAGGCAGTGGGGCGGTTTGGGCCTCGGACTGGCCGGCCTCGTGCTGGTGGTCTGGCAAAAGCTGGGCTACGGCGAAGTGCATGGGCAGAACCTGCTCTACGCCGTCATCGCGCTGTTTTCCATCACGGCCGGCACGCTGTACCAGAAGCGCTTCGTCACGCCCTGCGACGTGCGTACCGCCAACCTGGTGCAGCTGGCCGCCGCCTTCGCCGTCACCCTGCCGCTGGCACTGCTCGAACCCGAGGCGATGCGCTGGTTCCAGGCCGACGGCAGCCTCACGCAAGGACTGGTATTCGCCATGCTGTGGTCGGTGTTCGGCATGACACTTGGCGGCAGTTCGCTGCTGTACCTCCTCATCCAGAAAGGTGCGGCCACCACCGTGACCAGCCTGATGTACCTCGTGCCGCCCACCACGGCCCTCATGGCGTGGCTGTTGTTCGGCGAACCGATCACCGCACTGATCGTCACCGGCATGGCGCTCACCGCCATCGGCGTGAGCCTGGTGGTGCGGCCCGCGCGGGGCTGAACCAGGGCCGCGGCGAAGCTGCCAGAATTGCCGCCATGCTCGATGGTTTCGAAACCTTGCGGATCAACCGCGACGGCGTGGCGCTGAATGTGCGACGCGCCGGCCGTGGCGCGCCGCTGCTGCTGCTGCACGGGCATCCGCAGACGCACGCAATGTGGCATCGCGTCGCCCCGCAGCTGGCCGAGCGCTTCGCGCTGGTGCTCATGGACTTGCGCGGCTACGGCGACTCCGCACGCCCGGATGCCGGTGCGCAATCTTCTGCCTATGCCAAGCGCGAAATGGCGCTGGACGCGCTCGACGTCATGCGGCAACTCGGTCACCCGCAGTTCCAGGTGCTGGCGCACGATCGCGGTGCCCGCGTGGCGCACCGGCTCGCGCTGGACCATCCGGATGCGGTCTCGCGGCTGCTGCTGCTGGACGTCGCACCGACCCTGGCGATGTACCGCGGCACCGGCGAAGCCTTCGCGCGGGCCTACTGGCACTGGTTCTTCCTGATCCAGCCGCCGCCGCTGCCGGAGGCCTTGATCGCGTCGGATCCGGTGCGCTACGTCCGCTCGGTGATGGGGGCGCGGCATGCGGGCCTGGCTGCGTTCGCCCCGGCGGCACTGGCCGAGTACGAGCGCTGCATCGCCATCGCCGGCACCGCGCAGGCCATCTGCGCCGACTATCGCGCCAGCGCCGGGATCGACCTGCGCCATGACGCCGCCGATGAAGAAGCCGGCCGCCTGGTGAGGCAACCCCTGCGGGTGCTGTGGGGCGAACATGGCGCCGTCGGGCGCTGCTTCGACGTGCCCGCCTTGTGGCGCGCCGCCGCCCCTCACTTCAGCGGCCGCAGCCTGCCTTGCGGCCACTACATCGCGGAAGAGGCGCCTGCCCTTCTGCTGGAAGAATCACTCGCATTTTTCAGGAGCAAGCCGTGAGCAAGAAACGCATCGCAGTCATCCCCGGCGACGGGATCGGCAAGGAAGTCATGCCCGAAGGCATGCGCGTGGTGGACGCCGCCGCCCGCAGGTTCGGCATCGACATCGCCTTCGACGAGTTCGACTTCGCCAGCTGGGACTACTACGAGAAGCACGGCAAGATGATGCCGGACGACTGGAAGGAGAAGGTCGGCGGCCACGATGCGCTGTTCTTCGGCGCCGTCGGCTGGCCCGACAAGATCCCGGACCACGTCTCCCTGTGGGGCTCGCTGCTGCTGTTCCGCCGCGAGTTCGACCAGTACGTCAACCTGCGGCCGGCGCGGCTGATGCCCGGCATCATTGCGCCGGTCGTACGACGCGACGGCAGCAAGCGGGAGCCCGGCGAGATCGACATGTACATCGTGCGCGAGAACACCGAGGGCGAGTACAGCAGCATCGGCGGCCGCATGTATCCGGGTACCGAGCGCGAGATCGTCATGCAGGAGACCGTGATGTCCCGCATCGGCGTGGACCGCGTGCTGAAGTTCGCTTTCGAGCTGGCGCAGTCGCGGCCGAAGAAGCACCTGACCAGCGCCACCAAGTCGAACGGCATCGCCATCACGATGCCGTACTGGGACGAGCGCGTGGCCGAGATGGCCAAGGCCTATCCCGAGGTGAAGCAGGACAAGTTCCACATCGACATCCTCACCGCGCACTTCGTGCAGCGTCCCGACTTCTTCGACGTGGTGGTCGCCAGCAACCTGTTCGGCGACATCCTGAGCGACCTCGGCCCGGCGTGCACCGGCACCATCGGCATCGCGCCCAGCGCCAACCTGAATCCGGACCGCAAGTTCCCCTCCCTGTTCGAGCCGGTGCACGGCTCCGCGCCGGACATCTACGGCAAGAACATCGCCAACCCGATCGGCCAGATCTGGTGCGGCGCGATGATGCTGGACTTCCTGGGGCACCGGGAAGCGCACGACGCGATCCTGAAGGCGATCGAAACAGTGCTGGACCCGAAGTCCGGCGCACCCCGCACCGGCGACATCGGCGGCAAGGCCAGCACCACCGACGTCGGCAAGGCGATCGCGCAGGCGCTGTAGGTTTGCGCCGCCGCCCCGGGGGCGGCGTGTTGTATTGCCGCATGCCGTATTGACACCCCTCGCCGCGCTGTTTCTAATCGCGGCAAGTGGCTGCAATGCCGCACGCACTGTCTCCCCTTGCCGCGAGTTGCGCCCTCTGCAACGCGGGAACGGGAGACAAATTTTTGAAGAAGCCGCGTCCTAAAAATCTTTCTCTGTACGAGGGGCCCCTGTGAACAAGACTGAACTGATCGAGCACATCGCCAAACATGCCGACATCTCCAAAGCCGCCGCCACGCGCGCGCTGGAATCGATGATCGGCGCGGTGAAGACCACGCTGAAGAAAGGCGGATCGGTTTCGCTCGTCGGATTCGGCACCTTCGCCGTCGGCAAAAGGGCCGCCCGGGCCGGCCGGAATCCCCGGACCGGCGCACAGATTAAAATCAAGGCTGCCAAGGTACCCAAGTTCCGTCCAGGCAAGGCGCTGAAAGACGCGCTGAACTGAAGACGGGTCACCCGGTGGGGTGCTTAGCTCAGCCGGTAGAGCGGCGCCCTTACAAGGCGTAGGTCGGCGGTTCGAACCCGTCAGCACCCACCAACCCCGAAAGGCGAACCCGCGGTTCGCCTTTTTGTTTGTCCTGAATCGAGTCCGAGCATGTTTGATTTCGTCCGCAAGCACACGAGGCTGATGCAGCTCCTGCTGTTCATCATGATCGTCCCTTCCTTCGTGCTGTTTGGCCTGCAAGGCTACCAAAGCTCCCAGGAGGGCGGTGAGGCGGTGGCGCGCGTGGATGGCCACGACATCACGCGCACCGAGTGGGACAACGCGCACAAGATCGAGGTCGATCGCCTGCGCCAGCAAATGCCCGGCCTCGACCCCAAGATGCTCGATTCGGCCGAAGCCCGCTTCGGCACGCTGGAGCGCCTGGTGCGCGAACGCGTGCTGGTCGCCGCCGTCGCCGACGCGCACCTCACCGTCGCCGACCAGCGCCTGGCGCGCGAGCTGCACGGCAACGAGCTGATCGCTGCCATGCGGGGCCCGGATGGCAAGCTGGACATCGAGCGTTATCGGCAGCTGCTGCAGGCGCGCGGCATGTCGCCGGAAATGTTCGAGAACCAGCTGCGCAACGACCTCGCGATGCGGCAGGTGCTGGCCGGTATCACCCAGTCTGCCTTCACGCCCCCCGGCCAGGCGAACGTCTCGCTCGGCAGCTACTTCGAGAAGCGCGAAGTGCAGGTGGCGCGCTTCGACGCCGCCGACTACCGCGCCAAGGTCGAACCGACCGACGCGGAGCTGCAGGCCTTCTACGACGCCAACAAGCAGCTGTTCCAGGCGCCGGAGCAGGCGAATATCGAATACGTGGTGCTGGACCTGGCCACCGTGCAGAAGGACATCCCGATCAACGAGGCGGACCTCAAGTCGTATTACGAACAGAACGCCTCCCGCCTGTCCGGCCAGGAAGAGCGCCGCGCCAGCCACATCCTGGTGGCGGTGCCCAAGGGCGCGCCCCCGGCCGACCGCGAAAAGGCGAAGGCGAAGGCGGAGCAGCTGCTCGCGGAAGTGAAGAAGGCCCCGGACAGCTTCGCCGAAGTGGCCAGGAAGAACTCGCAGGACCCGGGCTCGGCCGCGCAGGGCGGCGATCTCGACTTCTTCGCCCGCGGCGCCATGACGAAGCCTTTCGAAGACGCGGCGTTCGGCCTGAAGACGAAGGGCGAGATCAGTGGCCTGGTGGAGTCCGAGTTCGGCTTCCACATCATCAAGCTCACGGACATCAGGGCGCCCAAGCAGCGCAGCTACGAGGAAATGAAGCCGGAGCTGGAAGCGGAGCTGCGCAAGCAGCAGGCGCAGAAGAAATACGCCGAGGCGGCGGACACCTTCAGCAATGCGGTGTACGAGCAGTCCGATTCGCTCAAGCCCGTGGCCGACAAGTTGAAGCTCGAAGTGCGCACCGCCCAGGGGGTCATGCGCAATCCTTTGCCGGGCGCCGTCGGCCCGCTGGCCAACGCCAAGTTCCTGCAGGCGCTGTTCTCGCCCGACGCCGTGGAGCGCAAGCGCAACACCGAAGCCGTCGAGTTCGGGCCGAACCAGATGGTCTCCGGCCGCATCGTCCAGTACTCGCCTGCGCGCACGCGACCTTTCGCCGAAGTGAAGACGCAGGTGCGCGAGCGGGTGGTGGCGGCCAAGGCCGCCGAACTCGCGCGCAAGGACGGCGAGGCCAAGCTGGCGGCGTGGAAGGCGGCGCCCGCCACCGCCACCTTGGGCCAGGCGATGCCGCTGTCGCGGCAGGACGCCGCCAAGGAGCCGCCGCAGGTGATCGAAGCCGCGTTGCGCGCGGACCCGTCGGCGCTGCCGGCCTGGGTCGGCGTCGACCTGGGAGCGCAGGGTTATGCCGTCGTCAAGGTCAATCGCGTGCTGCCCCGCGAGGCCCCGGCCGGGCCGCAGGGCCAGCAGGAACTGGCGCAGTACACGCGCGCCTGGACCACGGCGGAGGCCATGGCCTACTACAACATGCTCAAGGACCGCTTCAAGGTGAAGGTGAACGTGCCGAGGCCGCAGGCCGGCGTGATGCAGTAAAGCCGGCGGGGCGGCCGCTCAGGTCGCCTCCTGCGGCACGACCGGCAATTGCCGGTCCTCCGCATGCAGGTACCAGGGAAAGCTGATCACGGTCAGGCGTGTGCCCCCGTGTTTGAGCAGCGCCTGCCGCAGCCTGCGCGCGCGGTGCGTGTGCAGCAGCCGCTGGTACCAACGCTGCTTCACCAGCTCCGGCACCAGCACAGCCACCGTTTTTTCCGGATGACGCAGCTCCAGGTCGCGGGCGAGCTGCAGCACCGGCTCGTGGATGGCCCGGTACTGCGCCTCCAGGATCACCAGCTCCGGCGGGGTGAAGCCCCCGGCCCGCGCCGGCACCGCCACGTTGCGCTCCCAGCGCTGCTGCAGCTTGCCGTTGTAGGTCTCGTCGGGTCCGGCGAGTTCGGCCAGGTGGATGCCGATCACGTGCGGCGACAGGGTGAGCGCAAAGGTGATGGCGCGGTCGGCCAGGTGGTTCCACTCGTCGATCGCCACCAGCACGATGGGCGAGCTCAGGCCTTCCAGGCTGAGCGGCGTGGGGTCGTGGACCGTCAACTCCAGCCGCAGGTAGTAACCGCGAATCGCGCGCAGCAGCGCAATGACGGCGGGGATGACCAGCACCGTGAT
The DNA here is from genome assembly GCA_028292105.1 of Ramlibacter sp. GTDB lineage: Bacteria > Pseudomonadota > Gammaproteobacteria > Burkholderiales > Burkholderiaceae_C > Ramlibacter. The sequence continues at coordinate 8,227 of JAQGMY010000240.1, read as the reverse complement.
CCAGGCGCCCTCCGTGAACTTGGCCAGGATGATCACCACCAGCGCCACCCCGGTGGTCACCGCGCCGAGCGCGTTCACGAGCAGGTGCAGGCGGGTCTGGCGGCGGTGCGCTGCGTCCATCGGCTCGCGCAGCTGGCGCAGCCAGTGCACCACCATGCCTCCTTGCGAGAGCGTGAAGGTCAGGAAGGCGCCGATGGCGAACAGCGGGATCAGGTGTTCCGTGATGCCGCCGAACACCACGAGCAGCAGCCCGGCCGCGACGGCGAGATAGGCGATGCCGATCGAGAACACCAGGCGCTGGCCGGCCACCGCGAAGGGCTTGGGCAGGAAGCCGTCGGCGGCGACCATGCGGCACAAGCGCGGGAAGTCGACGAAGCTCGTGTTGGCCGAAAGCGCCAGCACCGCCAGCAGGGAGGCGATGGCGACGTAGTAGAAGATGCCTTGGCCCACCACGGCGCTGGCCAGTTGCGAGAGCACGCTGCGGTAGGTGGGCTGGGTCTGGTCCATCGCCCCGATGCCGTAGACGTGCGCCAGGTACGCGATGCCGGCCAGCAGCGTCGCCAGGATCACCACGATCCCGGTGAGCGTCCGGTGCCCGTGGCGGACGGTCGGCTCCTTGAATGCGCTCATGCCGTTGCTGACGGCTTCCACGCCCGTCATGGCGGTGCAACCGCTGGCAAAGGCGCGCAGCAGCAGCCACAGCCCGACGGCCTGGCTGGCTTGCGGCAAGGGCGGCGGCGGGATCACGGGCTGGGGATGGCCCCCGGACATGACGGCGCGGAACAGGCCGATGGCCAGGATGGCGCCGAAGCTCGCGACGAACAGGTAGGTGGGCACTGCAAAGACCCGGCCCGCGTCCAGCGTGCCGCGCAGGTTCATCACGGTGACGAACGCCAGGATGCCCAGGCAGATCGGAAGGATGTGCTCGTGCAGCGCGGGAACCGCCGAGACCAGTGCGCCAACGCCGGCGGAGATGCCCACCGCGACGTTCAGCACGTAGTCGATCATCAGCGCGGCGGCGGCGAGCAGTCCGGCGTTGGTGCCGAGGTTCTCGCGCGCCACCGTGTACGCCCCGCCGTTGCTGGGGTACGCGCGGATGGTCTGCCAGTAGGAGGCGAAGAGGATCGCCAGCAGCACCAGGATGGGCACCATCACCCACGAGATGTAGGAGAGGCTGGCGGCGCCGAGCACCGCCAGCACGGTGAGCGCGGCCTCCGGGCCGTAGGCCGAGGAACCCAGGCCATCCAGGCCCATCGCCGGGATGCCTTCGAACGCCCCCATTTTGCGTTCGCCCGATTCCCTGTTCGCGAGCCGGCGGCCCAGCAAGAGCTTGCGTAGGCTGATCATGTACGCAGACGATGGCACAGCCACCCGTCCGGCTTCGTAGGAACGCTGCCTACGTCCGCGCGAGCTTCGCGCTTATCGCTTCGCTGCCGCTCGAGCAGGCGAGGGCGCTGCCGGTCAGCAGCTCACTCGCCCATGTGGTGCCACTTGTCTTCCGGCAGGGCGACCAGCGCCTTGTGCACGTTCTTGAGCACGCCTTGTGCCGCCGCCCATTCGATGTGGCTGCGCAGCATCGCGCGCTTCTGCATCGGCGGGGACTGCATCCACTCTTCGGGAGTGCGGGGCGCGGGCGCCAGGTCGGAAGTCTTGTTGGGCAGGTAGTCGAACAGTTTCTGCCACGCACCCGGAACCGGGCAGACGCGGTTGTTGCGCCGGACTTCCACCAGCACATCGTCCACCGTCAACTCCCCGTGCACCGGGCGCTGCCCGGCGAGCGCATCTTCCGGCAAGCCGGTGCGGGCCGTCTCGTCGAAGCCGCGCTCGTGCTGGTTCTGCAACGCCTGGAACAAGGCCCAGCCGGTGTCGGCATTGCGCTCGCGCACTTCGACACCGCTGTCCGTGGCGCCGGTCAGCTGCTGCCGGTGCTTGTCACTGCTCCTCATCGCATCCCCCAGGCGCTTCGAACGAGCGCACGTAAGGAAATGTAGTAAGCAGGAGGCTTGGGGTGAACGCCGGAATGACCGGAATTCACGAACTCGCCGCTGCGCGGCGGTTCGGGGCCGACAGCCGGGGGCGAGGCGCGCACGAACGGCGCGGGGGGACAAAAGGTACGGGGGGAATTCTGGGGTGGCTGATGGGACTCGAACCCACGACAACAGGAATCACAATCCTGGACTCTACCAACTGAGCTACAGCCACCGCAAGCCCACGATTATAGCCGGGCGCGGCGCTGTCGCTGGCCCGGACTCAGGGATTGACCATCACGAGCTTGCCCTTGACGCCGCGCGAACCCATGTGCGCGTACGCGGCCTTGAGCTCCGCCATGGGCATGGTGCGGTCGATCACCGGCTTGATCTTGCCTTGCGCGTACCACTGCGCGAGCTCGGCCATCATCGCGGCGTTGGCCTTCGGCTCGCGGCGGGAGAAGTCGCCCCAGAACACGCCGACGATGGCCGCGCCCTTCAGCAGCGCGAGGTTGAGCGGCAGGCTGGGGATGGGGCCGGCGGCAAAGCCGACGACCAGGTAGCGACCGCGCCAGGCGATGGAGCGAAACGCCGGCTCGGCGAATTCACCACCTACCGGGTCGTAGATCACGTCCGGCCCTTTGCCCTCGGTCGCTGCCTTCACGGCGTCGCGAAATGCGTTCGGCACCGGGTGCCGGGTGTAGTTGATGGTCGCATCGGCGCCGATGGAGCGGCACAGCTCGCACTTCTCGTCGGTCGATGCGGCGGCGATCACGCGCGCGCCCATCGCCCTGGCGATCTGGATGGCGGCCGTGCCGACGCCACCGGCGGCGCCCAGCACCAGCACCGTCTCGCCGGCCTTGAGCTGCGCGCGATCGACCAGCGCATGGTGCGAGGTCGCGTAGATCATGATGAAGGCGGCGGCATCGACGAACGAAAACCCTTGCGGCAGCGGCATGCACAGGTGCGCCGGCGCGATCGCATGGGTGCCGAAACCTCCCGTGCCGGACAGGCACGCCACCGGCTGGCCGACGCGCAACTGCGTCACGCCTTCGCCCACCGCTGCGACCACACCGGCATATTCCGATCCGGGCACGAAGGGCAGGGGCGGCTTCATCTGGTACTTGTTCTGCACGATCAGCAGGTCCGGGAAGTTCAGGCTCGCCGCCTTGATCTCGACCAGCACTTCGCCGGCTTTCGGCGCGGGGGTGGGCAGTTCCTTCCATTGCAGCGCGTCGACGCCGACGGGGTTTTCGCAGAGCCAGGCATGCATGGGACACTCTCCAGATCGTGAAGCACGCGATCATAGGCAAGCCGGGGTTTAGGCAATGTCCCTACGGTGACCGGCACCTACAATCGGCGCCAAGATGAAGATCCTGCTCTCCAACGACGACGGCTACCAGGCGCCCGGCATCGTGGCGCTGTACGAGGCGATCCGCGACCTCGGTGAAGTGGACGTGGTCGCGCCGGAGCACAACAACAGCGCCAAGTCCAACGCGCTGACGCTGCACGCGCCGCTGTACGTGAACAGGGCGGCCAACGGGTTCCGTTACGTGAACGGCACGCCCGCGGACTGCGTGCACATCGCGCTGACGGGCTTGCTCGATTACCGGCCCGACCTGGTGGTGAGCGGCATCAACAACGGCGCCAACATGGGCGACGACACGATCTATTCCGGCACCGTCGGCGCGGCCATGGAAGGCTACCTGTTCGGCGTGCCCGCCATCGCTTTCTCGCAGGTGGAAAAGGGCTGGGCACACCTCGAGGACGCCGGCCGCAAGGCGCGCGAACTGCTCCAGTACCTGATCGCGCACCATCGCACCGACGGCGCCCACTGGCTGCTGAACGTCAACATCCCGAACCGGCCTTTCGCCGAGCTCAAGCCGTTCAAGGTGTGCCGCCTCGGGCGCCGCCACGCGGCCGAGAAGGTGATCTCGCAGGCCAGCCCGCATGGCGACACGATGTACTGGATAGGCGGCGCGGGCGCCGCCAAGGACGACGCCGACGGCACCGATTTTCATGCGGTGCTGCAAGGCCATCCCACGATCACTCCGCTGAAGGTCGACCTCACCGACCACGAGGCGCTGCGTTACTGGGGCCAGTCGGCCGCGCAGCTGGCTCGCGGCGAGGGTGGCGCGTGAGCAAGCGCCCGGGCTTTCCCGCCCGTTTGCCAGCTGCCTCCACCGGTGCCGTGGGCCGCACGAGCGCTCCGGCGCCTGCGGCTCGCAGCGCTCCGACGGGCCTCGGCCTCGATTCGCAGGCGGTGCGCATGCGCATGGTGCAAAAGCTCGGCGCGCTGGGGGTCCGCGACCCGCGCGTGCTGGCCGCCATGAGCGCAGTCGAACGCCACCGCTTCGTCGACAGCGCGCTGGTGAACCAGGCCTATGAAGACACCAGCCTGCCGATCGGGCTGGGCCAGACCATCTCCAAGCCGAACGTCGTGGCCCGCATGATCGAATTGCTGCTCGCGGGCCACACCGGCGCCGACGGGCGGCTGGGACGCGTGCTGGAGGTCGGCACCGGTTGCGGCTACCAGGCGGCCGTGCTGAGCCGGGTGGCGAAAGAGGTCTACAGCATCGAGCGGCTGCGCGGCCTGCACGACCGCGCGCGCGACAATCTCCGGCACTTGCGGCTGGCCAACGTGCACCTGCTGTTCGGCGACGGCATGGCCGGCTTTCCGCAGGGCGCGCCTTACGCGGGCATCATCGCCGCCGCGGGTGGCGACGCGGTGCCGCCCCAATGGACCGAGCAGCTCGCCGAAGGCGGGCGCATCGTCGCCCCGATGGTGATGGCACAAGGCCGGCAGGCGCTCGTCATGATCGAGAAGACCGCGGGTCGGCTGGTGCAGACGGTGCTTGAGAGCGTTCACTTTGTCCCCCTAAAATCAGGTACTGCATGAAGGAAGAGAGAATGAATCTGGGCAATCGCGCGTGGCGAGGAATGGGGCTGGTGCTGGCGTGCGCGTTGCTCGCGGCCTGCGCATCGCCCCGCCGCGCGCCGGCACCGGTGGAAGACCGCGGCACGGCCGTGCGTCCGGTGACGGTTGCGCCGGGCGAGCCCTTGCGCGCCGCCATTGGCGCCGAAAACGCCGGCAAGCCTGGCTACTTCACTGTCCGTCCCGGCGACACGCTGCTCCGCATCGCGCTGGAAAGCGGCCAGAACTGGCGCGACATCGTGCGCTGGAACAACATCGAGAACCCGAACGTCATCGAAGTGGGCCAGGTGCTGCGCGTAGCGCCGCCCAGCGGGCCGGTGGTGGCGGACAGTCGCGTGTTGCCGCCTGCACCGCCCGCCTCTTCCGTACTGCCACCGGCCGCCGCCGGCCGCGGCACGCCGGCCACTCCAGCGCCCGCTGCTTCGCCGGCGGAGGACGAGATCGCCTGGCAATGGCCCACCAGTGGCGCACCCACCGTGCTCGCCGGCTTCGACGAACAGAAGAACAAGGGGCTGGACCTCGGCGGCAAGCCCGGCGACCCGGTGCTCGCGTCGGCCGATGGCCGGGTCGTCTACGCCGGCGCTGGCTTGCGAGGCTACGGCAACCTCATCATCCTGAAGCACAACAACACCTTCCTTACCGCCTATGCGCACAACCAGTCGCTGCTGGTGAAGGAAGATCAGACGGTGCGCAAGGGCCAGAAGATCGCGGAGATGGGGTCCACCGACAGCGACCGCGTCAAGCTGCACTTCGAAATCCGCCGGCAGGGCAAGCCGGTCGATCCATCCAGGTACCTTCCAGTGAGGTAGACATGAAGCGGCGCAACGGGCCCGGACTACCGACGCCTGGAGGCGCCCGACAGGATGCGGCCGGTGCTCCCATGGATGAGCCGGCGGCCGCGGACGTGCCGTCCGAGGCGCTGGAGCCCGTCCCCGACGTGCCGCCCGTGCGCGAGCTCACCGCGCAACTTACCGGCGAGAGCGTGGACATCCTCACGCTCTACCTGCGGGACGTGCGGCGCACGAGCCTGTTCACCCCGCAGGAAGAATTCGCCATGGCAACGCGGGCGCGGGCCGGCGACTTCGCCGCGCGGCAATCCATGATCGAGCACAACCTGCGGCTGGTGGTCAGTATCGCCAAGGCCTACCTCGGGCGCGGCGTGCCGCTGTCGGACCTGATCGAAGAAGGCAATCTCGGCCTGATGCACGCCATCGACAAGTTCGAGCCGGAGCGCGGGTTCCGCTTCTCCACCTATGCGACCTGGTGGATTCGCCAGTCGGTGGAACGCGCCGTGATGAACCAGGGCCGCGTGATCCGGCTGCCGGTGCACGTGGTGCGCGACCTGCAGCAGGTGCTGCGGGCGCGGCGCGCCCTCGAAAACGATCCGGCCTTCGCCGCGCGCCAGGACGACCAGGGCGTGCGGGTCGAGGACATCGCCGCGCTGCTCGGGCGCGATCCCGGCGAAGTGGCGCAACTGCTCGCGATGGCCGAAACGCCGAAGTCGCTGGACGCGGTGATGGACCGCTCGGACGACGAGCACACGCTGGGCGACTTCATGGCCGACGAAGTAGCGCCCGATCCGACCGGCGTCACTCAGGACCACGAGGTCGAACGCCTGCTGGACAGCTGGATCGACACGCTGACTTTCCGCGAGAAGGAGGTGCTGGAAGGCCGGTTCGGCCTGCACCACCGCGAACCCGAAACCCTGGAAGTGCTCAGCGATCGCCTCGGCCTCACCCGCGAACGCGTGCGCCAGATCCAGAACGAGGCCCTGATCAAGCTCAAGCGCGAAATGGCGCGCAGCGGCGTCGACAGGCACGCGCTGTTCTGACCGCGCCTCCACGGTCAGCGCCTTGCTCCTTCGCCTTCGGGGGAAGGTTGGGATGCGGGGTTCCTGAGACGGCCAACGGCCAGGCCATGGGCCGACTGATAAAGTCGGCCCATGGCCTGGCCCGTTCTCGTCTTCGATATCGAATCCATTCCCGACGTCGCCGGCTTGCGTCTGCTGCGTGAGGCGCCCGCTGACGTCGACGACGCGCAGGTCTATGCGCAATGGGTGCAGGAGCGCAAGGACAACAACCAGAGCGACTTCATGCCGCACTACCTGCAGCGGATCCTGGTGATCAGCTGCGTCTTTCGCAACGCGGACGGCCTGCGGGTGCACTCCTTCGTCGATCGCGACGACGCCAGCGAAGGCAAGGTGGTGCAGAACTTCTTCAGCGCGGTCGACAAGCACACGCCGCAGCTGGTGAGCTGGAACGGCGGCGGCTTCGACCTGCCGGTGCTGAACTACCGCGGCCTGCGGCACGGCGTCGACGCCGATCGCTTCTGGTGCATGGGCGAGGGCGGCGCGCCCGACGACCGGGAGTTCAAGTACAACAACTACATCAACCGGTACCACACGCGGCACCTGGACCTGATGGACATGCTGGCCATGTTCCAGCCGCGCGCCAACGCTCCCCTGGATGCGATGGCCAAGCTGTGCGGCTTTCCCGGCAAGCTGGGCATGGATGGCTCGCAGGTCTACAACGCCTACCGCGAAGGCAAGCTGGAAGACATCCGCCGCTACTGCGAGACCGACGTGATGAACACCTACCTGCTGTACTGCCGCTACCAGAAGATGCGCTGCGGCTTCACCGCGGCGGAGTACGAGCAGGAGATCGCTTTCGTCAAGCAGTCCCTGCACGATCTGGTCCCGGCCGAGCCGCACTGGCGCGAGTATCTTGCTGCCTGGAAGTGACGACGAGCTCGTAGGGTGTGCAAGCTCCGCTTGCGCACCATTGCTGGGGCGGGCTGCGGTGCCGGGCGGTGCGCAAGCGCAGCATGCACAGCCTGCGATCCCGAAGACCCCCTGAGACAATGGCATCCATGACAGAGAAGCAGCAGGACGCGACGTCGCCGGACGCACCCTTACTCATCGAATCCCTCGACATCGAAGCGCAGGGCGTGGCCCGCCGCGCCGACGGCAAGGTGGTGTTCATCGACGGGGCCTTGCCCGGTGAACTGGTCACCGCCAAGGTGCAGCGCCGCAAGAACAACTGGGAGCAGGCCGCGCTGGTGACGGTGCACCGCGAGAGCGCCCAGCGGGTGCGTCCGCGTTGCCCGCACTTCGGGCTGCACGAAGGCGCGTGCGGCGGCTGCAAGATGCAGCACCTGCACGTGGGCGCCCAGGTCGCCATCAAGCAGCGGGTGCTGGAAGACAACCTGTGGCACCTCGGCAAGGTGCGGGCCGGCACCATGCTGCCGGCCATCGAAGGCCCGGCCTGGGGTTATCGCTGGCGGGCCCGCTTCAGCGTGCGGCATGTGCGCAAGAAGGAAACCGTGC
>JAQGMY010000237.1 GCA_028292105.1 Ramlibacter sp. | reverse complement strand
GGTGCGCAGCAGCCGAGGACGATCGCCGACACGGCGATCGGAAGGAGGCGGAGTGTGGGCATGGGCGGAGGTCGGTGGCAGGTCGGCGGCCACCATACCCCATGCCCGGCCGTCCAGTTGCGCCGCGCCGGAGCTTGCTCCAGGGCCACACGGCGCGCGCCATCCGGCGCAAGATAGGCGGTCCTTTTCCAGTCCGAGAGCAACCATGCCGCAGCCCACCCGTGAAGGCCAACCCGTCCCCCAGGTCAAGTTCCGCTACCGCGCGAACAACGAATGGAAGGAGATCACCTCCGATGCGCTCTTCAAGGGCCGCACCGTGGCGGTGTTCTCCCTGCCCGGCGCGTTCACGCCCACCTGTTCCAGCACCCACCTGCCGCGCTTCAACGAGCTGGCGCCGACGTTCCGGTCGAACGGCGTCGACCAGGTCGTCTGCATCGCGGTGAACGATCCCTTCGTGATGGAGGAGTGGGCCAAGAGCCAGGAGAGCGGCAACATCTTCATGCTGCCCGACGGCAACGGCGCCTTCACCGAGCAGATGGGCATGCTGGTGGACAAGAGCGACCTGAACTTCGGCAAGCGCTCTTGGCGGTATTCGATGCTGGTGCGCGATGGCATCGTCGAGAAGATGTTCGTCGAGCCCGAGGAACCGGGCGACCCGTTCAAGGTGTCCGACGCCGACACGCTGCTGCACTACGTCAACAAGGACGCGCACGAGCCCGAGCAGGTGGCGCTGCTCACGCGCGAAGGCTGCGCGTTCTGCGCCAAGGCCAAGAAGCTGCTGGACGAGGCCGGGGTGACCTATGCCGACGTGCCGCTGCCGCACAGCATCCGCACCCGCGCGCTGGGCGCGATCGCCAAGGCGCGAACGGTGCCGCAGATGTTCGTCAACGGCGAGCTGATCGGCGGCAGCGACGCGGTCGAGAAATGGGTGAAGCAGCGCAAGGGCTGAGGCGCAGGGCGCGCCCATGGGCGCCTTCCCCGGCTCACCAGCGCTGGCGGCTCTGGAACGCTTCCTTGGACGTCTTGCCGAAGCCGTTCTGCCTGAGCAGTTCGCGCTCGATGTAGCGGCTCAGGTGCGAGCGCAGCTCGGGCACGGCCTCGCCATCGCAGTAGACCTGCGGAAACTTGTACGACAGCCAAGCGTACAGGCTGACGTCCTTGCTCAGGAACTCTGCTTCCTCCAGGAAGCCGGGCCGGCGGTCGTGCAGCCAGTCCGCCAGCCGTGGCAGCGGCAGCGTGCGCCCCTTCACGAAGGCCAGCAGGCAGGTCTCGAAGTAGCCGAGCTCGTTGTCCTTGTCGTGCGCGATCGGCGCGCAGCTGAAGGTGAACTTGTCGTCCAGTGACAGCTTGCCGGCGATCCGGTCGACCACGCGCGCCAGTCCGACCTGGTCCTCCAGGGCCGCCGTCTGGAACAAGGAGCTCCTGGCCGCGATACGGGTGGCGAAATACGACAGGATGGGAGCGATCTGCTGCGTCCCCAGCAGCTGCGACAGGGACTGCACGTGCCACGGGCTCGGTGCGATCGTCAGCGCCGAGCGCATCCGGGGCTGGGGCTCGGCCAGCATGCGGCGCACATGGGGCAGGTCTTCGCGATCGAGCGTGGTCACCCGGCCTTCGTCGTGCATGCCGAAGCGGCCCGCGCGGCCGGCGATCTGCTGCACCTCGGAGGCGTTCAGCGGCCGGGTCTCCACGCCGTCGTACTTGTGCACCGTCGAGAAGATGACGCGCCGCACCGGCAGGTTCAGGCCCATCCCGATGGCGTCGGTCGCCACCACGACGTCGGCCTCGCCGCTGGCGAAGCGTTCCGATTCGGTGCGCCGCACCTCCGGCGCCAGTGCGCCGTAGATGGTGGCCACCGAAAGCCCTTGCGAGCGATAGCGCGCGCTCAAGGTCAATACGTCCTTGCGCGAGAAGGCGATCACGGCGTCGCCCGGCTGCAGGGCGGCTTCTGCCTGCTTGCGGCCGCGGCGGCTCCCGACCGGGGTGTCCTCCACCACCAGCGGTGTCTTGCGTTCCAGGAACACGGTCTCATGGCGCTCGCCGATCGCCTCCAGCACCTCCACGCAGCGCTGGTGCACGGTATCGGCACCGCACACGAAGACGTCCCGGGCGGGCGCGCCGACCAGGGCAGAGGTCCAGGCCCAGCCGCGGCCGGGGTCCTGCAGCATCTGGATTTCGTCGACCACGGCGACCTCCACCTCGCGCTCCGGATTCATCATCTCCACCGTGCAGGCGGTATGGCGCGCGCCCTCCATCAGGTCGTGCTCTTCGCCCGTGAGCAGGTTGCAGGGGATGCCGTGGGCGACCAGCCGGTCCCGGACTTCCATCGCCAGCAGGCGCAGGGGCGCGAGGTAGACGCCGGAAGAAGCCTTTTTCAGGGCCTCCAGTGCATCGTGTGTCTTGCCGGAGTTGGTGGGCCCCAGCCGGAAGTGGATCCTCCGGTCCAGGGAACGTGCCAGCGGAAAGGCCTGCGGATAGTCCTTCAGCCGAACCAGCTCCTCGGCCCGCTCTTCCTCGATGCGCCGCAGCAGCTGGCTGACCGAGGCCACCAGCGTGTTCTTCAGGTCATGGCCCAGGTCCTGCTGGCGCAAGCCCTTTTCGACGGCGGATTTCAGGCCGGCGAGCAGTTCCTTGCGTTGCGACGCCGACAGTGCGTTGGCGTACTCGGCCACCAGGTCCGTCAGGGCATTGGAAATCGCCTGGCCCATGCCGGCGAGCTTTTCCGCAGCGAAGAACGCACCGACGCGCGCGGACAGGTTGCCGATTTCGCCCGGGTTCTTGGGCGCGGGCAAGCTGGCCTGCAGCACGACGACCGCGGCCCAGGCGTGGACATCGCCAGGCGCGACGGTGACGACCACCGGCACCGTGGCCGGCTTGCTGAAAACCAGCAAGCCGTCCTCCTGCTGGCGCACTTCGCACTGATGCGCCACCTGGGTCGCGGCCATGGCTGCCGCCAGCCGGCGACGCGCCTCGATCCGGGCGACGCTGCGCGCCCGGGCCGAACGGTCCTCCGGCGGCAGCGTCTCGAGGTCGGAGGTGCGCCACCCGGCAATCTGCTCCTCGGTGATGGCCTGCAGCACCGCCGGGTCGAACAGCACCTGCAGGGTCTCCTGGCCGCCTTTGCGCCCGCTCTTGCGCAACGCCACCGGCACCCGTTGCAACGCCGTCCACTCGTCGAGCTCGGCTTTCAGGATGTGCAGCCGCTCCACCGCTTCGTCGTAGCCGACGAGGGTCTGCTCCCACTGGTGATGCGCCAGCTTCCTTTCCCGGGCGTGGCGTTCCAGCTCCGCCTGGTGGCTGGCCAGCGCTTCGTGCACCGCCGGAGCAAGGTCGAAGAGCTTGCGCAGCGCGCCAGGGGAGGGATGGACGCCATGCACGTCCTTGAAATCGCGCAGCAGTGGCCCCGACTGCAGCTGGTCGAACGTGTCGGAGTCGAAGCGCTCCGCGCTTGCGCCCTGCGCATGCAGCCACGCCTGCAGATCGATCGCAACCTGCGCGACGCGTGCTTCTTCGATCTCGCGCGACTGCCTGGCGCGCTCGTCCTTGACGCGCTGTGCCTCGCCTTCCCGGGCCAGGCGCATCTGCTTGCGCTCTTCCTTGCTCAGGGGCGACGTCTCGGCCTGCAAAAGCCGCAAGCGTTCAGCGCGCTCCTCCGGCCGCCAAAGCTTGGGCTGGCAGACCTCGCCCCGGGCGAGTGAAGCGCCCAGCTGCTCACCGGCCCGCTTGAGTTCGGCCAGGAGCTCGCTGGGCCGCGCGTGCTCGCCCAGAACCGCGAGCGCGTGAAGCAGAGCCACGCAGCTTGCCGCCAGGGCGTCACCGCCGTTGCGGACGAACTCGGATCGAAAGCCGGTGTCGGCGACGGTCGCGTCGATCAGCGCTTCGACTTCAGGCGTGGCGGGCGTGCGCCAGAGGCTGCGCAGGGTGGAGCGCAGCTTGGCAGGAACTTCGGCGGACTGGGCGACCACGCGGGCGAGGAAGGCCGCCTGGTCGTAGACCACCCAGTTCGGGTGTGCCAGGGGCAGTTCGGAGGCGAGCGGTGCGGGTTGGTTGTTGGACGCGAAGGTCTCGGACATCGATTCTTTTCTGGCCGGCTCGGCAGTGCCGGGCCGGTAGGGATGAGAGTTCTGGCGCCCCGGGGAGGTTCCCCTCCGGGCGCCAGGGTTGGGTGATTCGAGGCGGCGTTCAGCACCGGTTCAGCATGCGGCGCACAGACTCTGCCCCACATCAACCCGATGTCGACGCGGAAGCCGGGCAGTCGCTGCCCGCCGTCGTCGCTTGAACGTCGAAAACAGGGAGATCCAATGAACAGACCGCTTCGCTCCATCGCCACCTCCATCATGCTGGCGTTTCCGGCAGCCGTGACCGTGGCGCTTTTGCCTGCCACCGTGCTGGCGCAACCTGCCGTGCCGCAGGTGAACTCGCTGGATGCCGACGCCGATGCCGGCATGGCACCGGGCTCCAGGCTCAGTTTCCGGCTGACCGGAACGCCGCGCCTGCAGGCGAGCGTGCGGATCCGCGGGGTGCGGGACTCGATCGTGCTGCGTGAAACGGCTCCGGGTGTCTACGTGGGACGATACACGCTCAAGCGCACGGATCGTGTGGATGCCGGCTCGCCGGTCCGGGCGATGCTGCGCCAGGGCAACCGTTCCACCGCGTCCGAATATGCCCTGGGCCAGCTGGTGGCGGCCCCGGTGGCTGCCGTTCCGCAGCCGGCAGCTCGCCCGGTGGACGCTTTCAGGATCGAACGCTTCGGCATGATCCCGGTGGAGCGCATCGAGCCCGGCGCCGAATTGCAATTCGCCCTCGACGGCATGCCCGGCGCGAACGTTTCCGTCGATCTGCCTGGCGTCGAGCGCGACGTGCGCCTGCGCGAGACGCGGCCCGGTCATTACGAAGGCAGCTATACGGTTCGGCGGGCCGACGATATTGCCGCCCACCGGCCGGTCGTGGCGACGCTGAGAATGGGTGAACGGGTGGCGACGGCGCAAATGAACATCGCAGTCGGTCGGGCGGCCGCAGAGGGCCGGCCGACCGGAACGGACAACCAGGCACCCAACCTCGTGCGGCTGGTACCCGCCGAGGGAGCCAGCGTGCCCGCCGGCGGGCAGCCGGTGCTTATCTCAGCAGCGTTCGACGACGGACGCGGGACGGGCGTGGATCCGGCGAGCGTGCGCGTGACGGTGTCCGGCCGCAACCTGACCCAGGAAGCCCAGATCAGCGCCGGCGTCCTGAGCTTGCGCACGCCGCTGCCGCCGGGCCGTCATACGGTCGAAGTGGTGGCGCGGGACGTCGCGGGGAACGCCGTTCGCAAGAGCTGGAGCTTCGATGTCGCCGCGGCCGCGCCGGCCAGCGTGCCGCTGCGGGTGCTGAACTTCCGCAACAACGACCAGGTGGGTGCGGGCCAGACCACGGTCCAGGGCAGCACCCAGCCGAACGCCACGGTGAACGTGCGGGTGACGGCCGTCGCGCCTGCCGGCATCAACATCTCGCAGGAGCTGCTGGCGCACACCGTGCAGGCGGACGCGAGAGGGAACTTCAGCTTCAGCTTCACGCCCCAGTTCCCGCTGCCGGGCGCGCGCTACGAGATCAACCTGGTGTCGATCCGCGGCGACCTGCGCGACGACGAGAGATTGACGCTGGTCCAGCGCTAGCAAGCATGCAGCCCCGGGCAGCCGCGTCGCCGCCCGGGGCCTTCTCCTGCGTGGGGTCGATCGGAAAAACAAGACAATCATGTCCGATCCACCCTCGCGGCGGCCCGCCAACGGGCGGGTTTTCGCCGCCGACCCCAGCAGACTCAGGAAGACGACCCACGTGCACCCCATCAAAGGCGCTGAAAAATCAACCACCGAACCCGGCAGGCACCGCGATCTTCGCGCGGTGCGCAGGGTCCAGGGGCTTGTCCTTGCTGCTTGCGTGGTGCTCCTTGCGGCCTGCGGGCGCGAGGAGCACCCCAGCGGCGAAAGCCCGCAGGTGACCGCCGCCAAGGCCGCCGTCGCCCACAAGCTGAACACGCCCGACGGCCCTGAATTCAAGGACATCATCGAGTACCGGGACGGCGTCGTCTGCGGCGAGTTCAACGCCAGGAAGATGTTCTCCGGCACCGACGTCGGCTTTCGCAAGTTCATCTACAACGCCCCGGAACCGGGAACACTGGCCATCGACAGCGGCAATCTCTCCCGGCAGGAAATCGGCTACTGGTGCAGCGATGAACCGGACAAGAAGTTGCGCATGCTTGCCGCCTCGGTCGCTGAACTCGCGCAGGCATGCGCGGCTGCCGGCGGCAAGGGTGCGGAGATGAGCTGCCGGCTGGCCGAAACCCAGAAGCGTGCCATGGCCGAGCTTCAGGGCCCCACTGCCGCTGCTCGAGGGGCCCCCGCGGGCCAGGCTGGCGCGGCCGGTCCGGTTGCCGCTGTGCCCGTCGCCGCTGCGCCCGTCGTCGCCGCCCCCGTCGCCGCTGCGCCGGTCGCCAATTCCGTCGCCGCTGCGCCTGCCGCCAGCGCGACGCAGCCTCCTGCCGCCGGCAAGCCGGATGCCGCCATCCTGGCGGAGGTGGAGACCGCGCTGCGAACCTGGCGCGAACGCTGGCAGGCCGGCGACGTCGATGGCTATCTTCGGCTGTATGAGCCCTCCTTTGCCGGCGGTGCGGGCAGCCGCGCCGCCTGGGAGCAGCAACGCCGGCAGAAGATGACCAACGTGCGTCCTGCCGTCGGCGTCGAAGGGCTGCAGGCGCTCCGGATCACGCCGCAGGAGGTGGAACTGCGCTTCGTGCAGGTCTATTCGGCCAGGCAGCACCGGGACAGGGGCAACAAGACCATGGTGTTCCGGCGCTCGCCGCAAGGCTGGCTGATTGCCGACGAGCGCTGGACGCCGCTGTCCTAGGTCCCGTGCCGAGATGGTCGATGGATGGGAGGCGCGGAACCCAGCCTCACTCCATCTTCAAACCGATCTTGTCGACCACGCGCGACCACTTCTCGATGTCGTCGCGAACCAGCCTGGTCAATTCCTCGGGCGCGCCGGGGCTCGGCTCGGCGCCTTGCGCCAGCAGGGTGGCGCGGACTTCCGGAACGTTCAGGGCCTTGACGACTTCCGCGTTGAGCTTGGCGACGATGTCCCTGGGCGTGTCGGCGGGGGCGAACAGCGCGAACCAGGAACCGGAGTCGAAGCCGGGCAAGGCCTGCTCGGCGATGGTGGCCAGCTCGGGCAACGCGCTGGAGCGCCGGCTGGTCGTCACCGCAATGGCCTTGACCTTGCCGGCCTTGATCTGGGGCAACGCCGAGTTCACGTTGTCCGCCATCAGGTCCACCTGGCCGGCCGCCAGCGCCAGCAGGCCCGGGCCGCCGCCGTTGTAGGGCACGTGGGTCATCTCCACGCCCGCCATGATCTTGAAGAGCTCCATGCCCAGGTGGCCGGGCGTGCCGTTGCCGGCGGAACTGAAGTTCAGCTTGCCCGGGTTGGCCTTGGCATAGGCGATCAACTCCCGGACGTTGTTGACGGGCAGTGAGGGACTCACCATCAGGATCTGCGGAACGTGGGCGACCAGTGAAATCGGGGCGAAGTTGCGCAGCGGGTCGTAGCCCAGGTTCTTGTTGATGGTGGCTGCGATCGCGTGCGATGCATTGGTGCCCATGACCAGCGTGTAGCCGTTGGGCACCGCGCGCGCGACGGCGCGGGCGCCCACCGCGCCGCCCGCGCCCACGCGGTTGTCGCTGACGAACGACTGCCCCAGCACCAGCGTGAGCTGCTTGCCCAGCTGGCGCGCGAGGATGTCGCTGGCGCCGCCGGCGGCGAAAGGCACCACGATCGTCACCGGACGATCCGGATAGCTTGCGGCGGATTGGGCGTGCGCCCACGACGACAGCGCCACGAGGGCGAGGCCGGCAATCTTCGGGACGATTGAGTGACTCATTCGATGACTCCGTTAGTTGTGCGATGGGGCTGCGTTGGCAAACAAGGGCGGCACGATGTCCACCACCAGGGGTTCGAGGCCGGCGACCGTGCCGACGAGGCGATCGCCGGGAACCACGGCACCTACGCCGTCGGGGGTGCCGGTGTAGACCAGGTCGCCGGGCATCAGCCGGTACTGGCGCGAGAGTTGCGAGATGATTTCCGGCACGTTCCAGATCATCTTTTCCAGCATGGATTGCTGCCGCACCGCGCCGTTGACCGACAGCTCCAGCGCGCCCGCGAGCTTGTGGCCGCACAGCGGCACCGGATGGATGGGACCGCAGGGCGACGAGTGATCGAAGGACTTGCCGATCTCCCAGGGCAGTCCCCGCTTGAAGGACTCGCGCTGGCGGTCGCGGCGCGTCATGTCCAGTCCGACCGCGTAGCCGTAGACGCAGCCGAGTGCCTCCTCGGGGCCGAGGTTGACGCCAGCGGCGCCGATCGCAACCACCAGCTCGCACTCGTACTGGAAGTCGTCGGTCGCGGCGGGGTAGGGAACCTTGCCATCGCTCACCAAGGCATCGCCCGGCTTCTGGAAGAAGAAGGGCGGGTCGCGCTCATCGCCTTCCTTCATCTCGCGGATATGGGCGACGTAGTTGCGCCCGACGCAGTAGATCCGGCGCACCGGAAACTTCTCGGCGCGCCCGACGATGGCGAGTTCGGGATGCACAAGCGAAGGCACGGACAGGGCCGCGCCGGTTGAAACGGGTGATGTGGGGTTCATGCGCTGCGAAGAGGTCCAAGCAATTGCTGAACCATTCTCGACGGCATCCCCCGGCGGGCGATAGGATTTAGTTGTCCTATCCTTGGACAGAACGAGCCTCTTCTAGACTCGCACCCCGGCCTGCAAGCCGCCCCTGACGGAGACCGGCGTGCAGCCTTCGAACTGGCGAAAGCGCCGGCTGAAATAAGCCACGTCGGTGAAGCCGGACCGGTAGGCGATCTCCTTGACGCTCAGGTCGGTGTGCACCAGCAGTTCCCTGGCCCTGGCGATCCTTCGGCCGGTGAGCAGCTCGATGAAGGTCTTGCCGGTCTCCCGCTTGACCAGGTGCGCAAGGTAGGTCGGGGAAAGATGCACGGCCGACGCCGCATCCGACAGCGAGACCGGCTGCTCCACGTGGTCTCGCAGATAGGCCAGCAGCCTGGCCATCGTCTGGCGCCCGGCAGCCGCCGACGGTTGCGCGTTCGACAACTGCTGCAGGCGCTCGCCATAGTGGCGCCAGACCAGCCCGATCAGCTGCAGCAGGTAGCCGCGGATCATGATGGTCGACCCGGCCGCGCGCTCCGCATCTTCTTTCATGATCGCCGCGCAGATCACGGTCAGCTCGCCGACCGCCCGCGCGTCGAGCACGAAATCAAGCTGCGGCTGGAAGCGGAACAAGGCGAGCTCCGGAGCCCGCTCGATCGGCACGTCCAGCAGGTCGAGCGCATCGACATCGAGCGCCGGCAGCAGGTAGTGGAGGCTGACATTCAGGATGAAGTAGCGGCTGTCCGGCACCGTGGGAATGAAGTGCGTCTTGAACGGCAGGATGAAACACAGCGTGCCCGGCACCACCGGCCGCCAGCCGCCGTCGAGGAAGTGCCTGGTCGTTCCCTGCAACTGCACGTGGATCTGCAGGTACTCGTGCCGATGCGGCGCCGGGTTGGGCAGGGCCGTGTCCTGCGACCGGATGCCGAAATCCAGGTGCGACGCGCGCTCGGACATCCTGTAGTTGGAAAAGTCCGTATCGGCTGGCGGCTTCCGCTCTTGCGGTGCGGACTTTCTGGCGGTCATGGTCAGGCTGATCTTCTCACCTGTGGCCCGCATCTCGCCAGGCGCAAACGCCTAGCTCCTGGTGCGGCGGTTGCGAAACAGCGGCCGAAGTGCGACAAAGAAGGCCGCGGCCCCGATCGCGGCGCCTGCCATCAGGTTCCAGAACTCCCCCACGGCAAAAGCAATCGCCGCCAGGACGAAGGCGGTGCTCAGGTGTTTCTGCCAGGGCCGGTGCATGCCGCATCGTACAAGCAGGATCGAACGTGCCAGCAAAGGGCGCAGCCGTGTCCTGCCTCACTCCATGGTCAGGCGGAGCGCGGCGGCGTGCGCTGCGCGCGGGCCTCTTCGCGCAGCATGAAGAGGTAGAGCCCTTCCACCTTTTCCCGCGCCCAGGGCGTCTTGCGCAGGAACTTGAGGCTCGAGTTGATGCTGGGGTCGTGCGTGAAGCAGCGCACCGGGATGCGCACCGCCAGTTCGGCCCACCCGTAGTGCGCTTGCAGCGCGGTCACGATCGCTTCGAGCGTCATCGCATGCAGCGGGTTGCGCGGCTGCGCGGTGGGTGGTGCGTCTTCGTGCATGGAGGATATTTTGCCCGGGGGCCAGGCCGCCGCTTCGCATCCTGGGCCGATGCGACTGGCTGGTCCTCAGCATAATGCCTGCAGGCTCCACTCCCCACACGCCCATGACCACATCCTCCTTTGCCGCTCCCGACATCGCCGCCGAGTTGCTGGTGGCGACCCGCTTCGACGCCGCTGCCGAGGCCGAGCGCCGGGTCGGCTTCATCGCCGACTACCTCGCCGCTTCCGGGCTCGAGAGCCTGGTACTGGGCATCAGCGGGGGCGTGGATTCCACCACTGCAGGGCGTTTGTGCCAGCTCGCCGTCGAGCGCCTGCGGGCGGCCGGCCGCCCCGCGCGCTTCATTGCCATGCGGCTGCCGTATGGGCAGCAGCGCGATGAAGCCGACGCCCAGATGGCATTGGCGTTCATCCGTCCCGATGAAACGCTGACCACCGACATCCGCCCGGCGGCCGAGGCCATGCTGGCCAGCCTGAAGAGCGGGCTCTCCTTCGACAGCGCCGCCCAGCAGGACTTCGTATTCGGCAACATCAAGGCGCGCCAGCGCATGGTCGCCCAGTACGCCGTGGCCGGCGCGCGGCGCGGCCTGGTGGTGGGCACCGACCACGCGGCCGAGGCGGTGATGGGCTTCTTCACCAAGTTCGGCGACGGCGCCTGCGACCTGGCGCCGCTGACCGGCTTGGTCAAGCGCCGGGTACGGGCCATCGCCAGCCACCTGGGCGCTCCCCAGGCGCTGGTACAGAAGGTGCCGACGGCCGACCTCGAAGAGTTGCGCCCGCAGCTGCCGGACGAGGCCGCCTATGGCATCACCTACGAGCAGATCGACGATTTCCTGGAAGGCAAACCGGTCGCGCCGGAGGCAGTGGAGGTGATCCGGCGCTTCTATACGGCCAGCGCCCACAAACGCCAGCTTCCTGCGCATCCCGCCTGACATTCTTTGCCGCCTGGTCGGCAATTTGGGTCCAGTCCGACGCGGCGGGCTGCCGCGTGGCATCAACATCCGGCAGTAGAGGGGAAGCTTCCCCCGCAAGCTCGACTGCAAGGAGACCGGAGATGCCCAAGGGCGACGCATGACCGAAGCCACGCTGCGCGACACCATCCTCAGGATTGGCGAAGACGCCAAGGCGTCCTCGATCGCGGTCGCCGCCTACGACTTCGAGCATCACACGACCTGGTCGCTCCACCCCCACCGCTGGTTCCACGCCGCCAGCACCATCAAGGTGCCGGTGCTGCTCGCCGTCTACGAAGCCATCGAACAGCGCCGCTTCGAGCCGTACTCGCGCCTGCATGTGCGCAATCGCTTCCTCAGCGTGGTGGACGGCCGGCCGTTTCGCGTGCCGCACGAGCGCGACGCCAACGCCGGCGTGCACGCGGCGCGCGGCCGCATGCTCACCATCCACGAGCTGGCCGAGCACATGATCGTGACCAGCAGCAACCTGGCCACCAACCTGCTGCTCGACCTGGTCGGCATCGAGGCCGCGCGCGCTTGCCTGGCGCGCCTGCACCTGGGCGGAATCGATCTCGTGCGCGGAGTCGAGGACGAGGTGGCGTGGGAGGCCGGCGTCAACAATCGCGTGACGGCCGCGGGCCTGTGCGATGCCATGCGCCTGATCGAGGAGGGCAAGGCGATCTCACCCGAGGCCTCCAAGGCAATGCTCGACATCCTGCACCAGCAGCGTTTTCGCAGCGGCATTCCCGCCGGCTTGCCGGAGGACGCGCGCGTCGCCCACAAGACCGGCGAGATCTCCAGCGTGGCCCATGACGCGGGCATCGTGTATCTCGACGGGCGCGACGCGTACGTCGTGGTCATCCTCACCGAGTGGGCGCCGGAAGTGAACGGCCGGCAAGAGACGATCGCGCGCGTGTCCCGCGCCGTGTACGAGTACATGACGGGGTCGACGGCATGAGCATGCTGCCGCTGCCCGTGGTCCGCGCCGGCGATCTGCCCGACGAGGTGCAGCAGATGCTGCGAGCCGGCCAGGCGCTGCACGATCGGGCTGGCGTTGCGCATGTCCTACCGTCATCGTTCCTGCGGGTGGACTCCTGGAGCCAGGCGCTGGAAACACGGCTGACCCCTCATTTCACGCTGTCGGAACTGATCGGCGTGGACGTGCGCGAAGCGCCGTCGGCGCGGTCGTTCCCGCGCTACGTCCCGTGCGCGCTCGTGCTGCTGGCGGCCGGGCTCGAACTGTTTCGGCTCGAGGTCGGCACCTATGTGCACGTGGCCGCCAACGGCGGATACCGCTCGCCGGGGCACGCGCTGAATCGCCACGCCTCCCGCCACTGCTGGGGCACCGCTGCCAACATCTACCGCATCGGTGACACGTACCTCGACAGCCGCGAAGAGATCGAGAAATATGCGGCCATCGCCCGGCGGGTCATACCGGGCGCGTGGGTTCGCCCGTTCGGCCCGCAGGACGGCGAGGCCGATGATCACCTGCACGTCGACATCGGCTACACCGTGTTCGATCCGGTCAACGAGGGCGACGGCAGCGACTCCACGGAAGCAGGCTGAATGGCGGAGCACACGAAGCGGGAGCAACCGTCCGCGCCCGAGAGCCTGGCGCTGGCGGCGATGGGGCTGGAGGCAGAGTGGACCCTCCTGGTCGACGGCGAGCCGACGCGCCCCGAGGCATTGTTCGGCAGCCCGCGCGACTTCATTCGCGGCGAGCTGATGCATCGGCAAGGCACTTCGTATCACCTGCCCACGGGGGGGGCGGTCTACTTCGATACGGGTGTCATCGAGGTGGCGACGCCGGTGTTCGAGATCGAGCGCGGCTGTGCGGCGCGGGCGGGGCGCTCGCTGTGGGAAGCGATCCACTTCCTTCGCAACGAGCTCGATGCCTGGGACGCGCGCGAGGGCCGCAAGACGCGGCTGGCCGGCTTCAGCGCGCACTACAACGTTTCATTCGCGCTGCCGCCGGGCGAGCCGGCCAATGGGCGCACCATCGAGCAGCTGGCGCTGTTGCTGGCCTACATCCTGCCCGCGCCGGTGATGCTGCTGGCGACCAACCGGCGCTCCACCGGTGTCGGCGTGCGCCCGCGCAAGGACCGCATCGAGATCACTTGCGATTTCACCCCCAGCCCGGCGCTGATGATCGCGACCGCGACATTGATCGTCGCCGTGGTGGGCGAGGTCATGAGGTGGCCTACTTATGAGCTGCGCGAGCTCTCCGGCCACGACATCGCCGTCATCAGCGGCTTTCGCCCGATGCCGCACACGTCCCGCAAGGGTTGGCTCGCGCGCCTGGACTGCTATCCGGGCAACCCGTTCACATGCGATGTCGACGACGGCCTGTGGCAGACGGAAAGCCACGGCGAACTCAGCCTGCGCGCGATCGCGGGACGCATCGCGCGCCACTTCTGGCGCGCGATCGGCCGCATCTCCGATCCGGTCACCTACCGGCTCATCGGCTCGGTGCTGCGCGGGCGCAGCCCGTCACTGCTGGAACTGGATGACCGGCCGCAGGCATACGAGGATGTCGGCAGGCTCTGCGCCTGGAACGGGCTGTTCCCGTCCGCGCAGCTCGCTCGCTCGCGCTACGAGCGCGTCGTGCTGCGCGCGGTCTCCGGGCAGCCGCTGCGCCTGGAGGGACGTCGCTTGCGCCCGGTCGGCATGCGTGGATGGTCGGCGATCGTGTTCCAGCGCGAGGACCGGGGCCGTGAGGTGATCGCGTTGGACGATCTCATCGCCCACCTCGAGGCGTGGGAGCGGGATTAGGAGCCTTCAGTCGCGCTCGGGTGCCCCGAGCGGAAAGAGCGGCCGAAACGGGCGCGCCTCGTCCACGGCCCGCGCGAACGACGGACGGGCGAGCAGGCGCGCACGGTATGCGCGCAGCAGGGGGAAGTCCGCACTGATCCGGTGTGTCCAGTCCGCATAGAACAGCGATGGCGCGGCGGCGCAGTCGGCCAGCGAGAACTGCGCGCCGGCCGCCCAGGCGCCGCCGGCGAGGTGGCCTTCGAGCCAGGCGTAGGCGCGTTGGAGTTGCTCCTGCGCCAGGGCCAGGCTGTCCTTGCGCTTGACCGGGTCGCCGGTCAGTGCGCCTCCGACGGCGTGCTGCACGGGAGTCATCACATGCAGGTCGAAGAACCGGTCGAGAAAGCGCACCTGGAGGGCTGTCACCGGATCGCCAGGCAGCAGGCGCACCGCACCCGGGTGAGCGAGCTGCAGGTACTCGATGATGATGCTCGTTTCGACGACATCGCGGGCACCATCCACGAGGACCGGAAACTTGCGCAGCGGCCAGCGGCGAACCCAGTCGTCCAGGTGCTGCGGATGATCCGCGTCGAGGCACCGGAATTCGAAGGGGGTAGCGTTCTCGTACAGGGCGATCAGCACCTTTTGCGTGTACGACGAGAACGGATGCCCGTAGAGCGCAAGCGACATGGATGACTCCCCGAGAACGCGCCGAATGACGATAGGCGCACTCTAGTGCAAAGCGATGCGGCGGACCGGCGCTCGTTCACATGGCGGCACGGTCCCTCAAGACGGTCTCTCCGGTGCGAGGATTTGTCAGCGTCACGTTCTCGAGTGCCAGGATTTTCCAGCTGCCTGCGAGCAGGGTGAGGACGGCAAGGACGCAGCCATCCTGACCAAAGGCCACCGCCGACGCCAGGCCGGCGCGTGAACGTTGGCCAGGCGCGCATGGCATGCACGGCCTGCGACGCTGCTTACGCCAGCAGCGTTTTCGCCTCCAGCGGGTCCAGTCCGTACATCTCGGCGAATTCGGCAACCGTCTTGCCGCTGGCCTTGAGCGCGTTTTGCAGGGCTTCGCGGCGCGCATTCTTTTGCGCCACCACCGCCAGGGCCTCTTCCAGCAGCGATTGCAGGCTGTCGTCGCGCGAGGTGAAGCGCTCGCGGCAGTCTTCGCGGCTCAGGCCGGACGCCTCGATCGCAGCCACCAGTTGCCCGACCGCCTGCTGCCGCGCCCGCTCCGGCGCTTTGCCGCTGCGGCGCTTGTACAGCTCGAAGATCGCATGATGCACATGCTCCGGCGCCACCGGCTCGACCGGCCTGGCCTGCAGGTCGTGGCGGGCCAGGCCGGAGGCCACCGCCTCGATGTAGCGGGTCGAACGCGTATGCAGCCCGAGCGCCACCTTCAGCTCGGCCGCGGGCAGCGCCTCCGGATGCGCCGCGAGGAGGTCCTGATAAATGCCGACCTTGAGTGGAAGGAACCGCGCGCCGAACAGCTGCGGGTACAGCTCGAACAGTTTCTGCAACAGCGGGTGCACCGGCCGGGGCGCCTTGCGCCCGGCGCCCTGGCCGCGCGCGGCTGGGGAAGTGATGGTCGAGTCTTGGGTCATGGTCATGTTCTTGGTGGACAGGCGCGGGCAATGGTGCCGGCGATCGCTTCGGCAGCCGCGCCGCGTGTCATCGGTGTTCGGCGGGCCCACTTTCCCTGTCGGGTCGGGTGCCGCAGCAGTTCACGCTTTCGCTTCGCGCCGGCAGACGCCAGCCGTGCGACGCAGAAATGCGCTCCACGCCTTGAACACGGAGCTCAAGGTCGTCGGGACCAATGAGCAGTCTGCTCCAATGGTGCCCGGTTTGACTGGCGGCTCGCCGGTGGCCACAGTTTAGTTGCAAAGGCGAGTCGTCGATGAACGCTTGGGAGCGCTGCGTCCACGGAAGCAACTACACCCAGCGCGCGCACGGATGACCAGAACCTCTGCCGGACGGGAAGATCGTGGCCAGGGCATCGCCTGGCCGGCGACTACAACTTCGTCAGCTCGCGCCCGGTTGGCCCCGCCTGCGCCTGCAGGGCCGGCCCGACCGTCGCCGAATAGTTGTTCACGAACACCGAACTCACGAACACGAACTCGCCCGTCACCGAGGTGGGCGTGAAGTTCACGGCCACGTAGCCGCGGCGTGAGGTTTCCGCGTATTTCAGGTCGGGCACCATCCGCAAGAACGAATCGGCGAGGAACTGGCGCCCGACCTTCGGGTGCGCGATCTCCAGCCCCGTCGATGTGACGGATGGCGTCGCGAACTCCACGCCGATGCGTTGGCCGGCCGTGTCGCGCAGGTCGTGCGCCCAGGCGTTATGGCTGTCGCCTGACAGGACCACCAGGTTCTTGTCGCTCGCGTGCGCCATGGCCAGCACGCGTTCGCGGGCCGCGGGGAAGCCGTCCCAGTTGGCGAGCTCGTAGCCGATGCGCGGTTGCGCGATCTGGGCGCGCTGCGCATCGGTGCGTGAAGCCTCCGGTGTGTCCAGTGCGTCGATGAAAGCCTTGATGGTGTCCTCGCTGAAGTCGTCGTACACCGACAGCGGAATGCGCATGCCGCCGAACACGACCTGTTGGCCCAGCACCTGCCAGGTGGCGTTCGATCCCTGCAGGCGTGCGGCCAGCCAGGCCTCCTGTTCGGCGCCGAGCAGCTGCCGCGCCGGGTCGTCCGCCGCGCCCGCGAGATAGGCATCGCGGCTGGTCGGTGCATCGCGGCCGATGACGCGCGCGTCGAGCATGTGCAGCGACAGCAGGCTGCCGAAGTCGAAGGAGCGGTAGATCTTCAGCGGGTCTGCGCCGGTGCGGGTGGGCATCCACTCGTGGTAGGCCTGCACGGCCGCTGCGCGCCGCGCGGCGAAGCTGCCCTCGGTCGCCGGGTCGTGCCCGCCCGCGCCATCGCGCCAGGTGTCGTTGACGATCTCGTGGTCGTCCCACACGCCGATCAGTGGCATGTTGCGGCGCAAGCCGCGCAGGTCGGCATCGGTGTGATAGAGCTGATAGCGCAAGCGGTACTCGTTGAGCGTGTGGAGTTCGCCCTTGGGATCCGCTTCGCGGCCGAAGGCGCGCGCCGCCAGTTGCTCCGCATCGGACAGGCCGGTCTCGTAGATGTAGTCGCCCAGCATGAGCGCCGCATCGAGATCGGTCCGGCTGCTCGCGTGGTTGTAGGCGTGGAACTGGCCGATCGAGTACGCCGCGCAAGAAAACACGCCGAGCTTGACCTGCTGCACGCTCCCGGCGGGCAGCGTGCGTGTGCGGCCCGTCTCGGAAATGACCGGGCCGTTCTTGAACCGGTAGAAATAGCTGGTGGCGGGCTGCAGGCCGGTGACGTCCACCTTCACGGTGCTGTCGTGCGCCGGGTCGGCCGTCACCGTGCCCGACTTCACCATGTTCGCGAAGGCCGCGTCGAGCGCCACTTCCCACTGGAGCTGCACCGGTTCGGACAGCCGGTTCGCGCGGGTCCAGATGATGACGCGGTCAGCCAGCGGGTCGCCGCTCGCGACACCATAGCCGAAGGGCTCCTTGTCGACATCGCCGCCGCCGCCGCAGGCGCTCAGGCCCAGCGTGCTTCCAAGCGCCAGTGCCGAGCCGGCGCCGAGCACGAAGCGGCGCCGCGAGAGTTCGGCTCCGGCGCGCCCGGCATCGTCACCCGCAGGCACGTCGGCGGCACTGTCGGCCGCGCCGGCGGCGTTGACCTTTGCCATCGAGCGGTGTATCTTTTTTTCTTGCATTGATCTCTCCGGTGCAGGCATGCGGACGGCACGCCAACGCTAGCGGCTCAGCTTAACCCGACAGCACGAACCGAGGGTGCTGTGGTAACGACGCGTGACGAAGAAAGAACAGGATGCAGCCGCAATGCGGCGCGACTTTTCCG
Organism: Ramlibacter sp.; assembly: GCA_028292105.1. GTDB lineage: Bacteria > Pseudomonadota > Gammaproteobacteria > Burkholderiales > Burkholderiaceae_C > Ramlibacter. Next base: position 252 of record JAQGMY010000237.1, on the reverse strand, counting down.
CCGGTCCGGGCTGTGCGCCTCCCGGCGGCCCGGCATCATCGCTGAACCACCAACAGGAGCTTGCCTTGAACACGAAACGCCGCGTCTTCCTCCTCCAGGTCATCGCCGGTGCCGGCGCAGTTGCGGCAGTGGGCGGTGCACAGGCCCAGCAGAAGGTCGATCCCAAGGATCCGCAGGCCGCGGCCCTCGGTTATGTGGATGACACGACCAAGGCAGACAGCAAGAAATTTCCCAAGCACACCAACGACCAGA
>JAQGMY010000219.1 GCA_028292105.1 Ramlibacter sp. | reverse complement strand
CCGACGGCTCGCTGGCTAGCGTCGGAGTTGACCAGCGACCGTCGGGTAAGACCGAAGCGAGGCGAAGGCGCGCCGGTGGGCGTCCGTGTCGAAGGACGTGTCAAGGCGCTCCGCCGAAAACGCCTCGTGCATAAGGAATGGTATTCCAAGACCCAGCGTCAAGGCGGCCGAGGCCAGCAGTAGCTGGCGGACGCGCCACCGGTGCTTCGTGAGCCGTGAGATAGCGGGCCCGACCACGAAGGGGGTCAGTGCCAGTATGCCGAACGAAGCTGCGAGTGAGTGCGTGGCAAAGTGCACCAACCCACCCCAGACCATGCCTGTAAAGGCCATCCCGAGGAAGGTGACCCACGTAGAAATGCGCGGCGCCTCGGTTGGTTCGTCCGAGCCGAGCGCCTTCGCTTCCCACACGACTCCAGCGGTTGCACCAAAAACAACTGCGCAGATGACGAGCGCTGCTGTGGCCCCCGGGAACACCGCCGCCACCAGAAACGCGCCAACGAGAGCAAGGACAAGTGCGGCGATGAGCCGCCAAAGAAGAACGGCCGCCAGCATTTCCAATGGATCCACGTGCGCCCTAGCGTCCGAGATGCCCGGCGGTTGGTAGGCGGGCAACGCCCACCCATAGGGCGTCCGTGTCGATCCTGTTAGAGGGCATGCGTCAATTCCTTCATGAATTCATCGACTACTCGGGCGGCCTCATGGGGCACAGTCTGCAGCAGAAAATGTGGGGCGACGAATTCGACGACCCTAGCCCGTTGCGCATTGGCCATCACCAGTTTGCAGGCGGCAACTGGCACCACTCGATCTTCTGTGGCGCGCATGTACAGAAGAGGCACTTGACCCTGGAGCGAGGCCAGGCGAGGACGCGGGTTCTTCGCGAAGCTGCAGCACAGGACTACCCCTAGAAGCTGTCGCGGCCGTTCAGCGGCTATACAGAGGGCCAAAGGTCCGGAGAAAGACTCACCCAGAGAACATACGGTTCATCGACCGGGAGCTCCGCACGGGCTACTGCCTCCAGTCCCTCGTAGTCCAGCGGCCGCAACGTGGGATAGCGAACTACCCGTACTTTCGAGCGTACGGCGCTCACAAACGCGTCGAACAGATCGCCGGTGCCGTCCATGCCTGGCAGAAGCACGAGCGTTGTCATGCCGCCTGATGTAAAGATGACCGGCGACGGACAGGAGCGATCGGAGGGAATGAACGACGTGGGGCGTCCGTGTTGATCGACAAGTTAGGCGTCATCGCCACAAACTGTACTCGGTCGTGGTGGTTAGACGTCCGGCGCGGCCTGCTCGTCCAACTACACGAACCCCAAGAGCAAAAGTGCAAACTGCAAGCACCCCGAAAGGCGCAGCGGCAAGGAACTCACCGCCGATCAAGAAAAGCAGGTTCTCGATCTCGCAGAAAAGCCTTCCGCGCCCCGAGCATGGCTGCGGAAACTGCACGTACCCAAGCGCTGTTCGCGCACCCAACAGCGCGATTCCGATGGAGATGACGATGGCAGCCAGCCCAAGAGCCCTATTCGGGCGGGTGAAGTCTACCCAGAGAATCGCCGCGAAAAAAACCAGCATTGCTGAAAGTCCGACGAAAGCCGGCTCAAGGAGTGCCCGCGGCGCAGCAACAAAGAGGGCAATGGGAATGGCGACGAGTGCCACTGAAAGCAACAGCTTGAAAATCACCCACGCGCGGTTGAACATGACGTCTAACGTCGGAGTTGACCGGCGACCGTCGGGGATGACCGCAGCGAAGCGAAGGCGCACCGCTGGGCGTCCGCCACGAAAGACCTGTTAGACGCGCCGGTCCTCAATGGTCTTCTCCCGCATAGATCCACATTGACGTGGTCTTGCCCGCCCGTTGGAAGCCCATGCGCTGATAAAAGTCCACCGCACCACCGTCCGCAACCAACATCGACTGATGGAATCCTCCATATCGAGTTAAAAGTACCTCCACCAGCCGTCGACCAATGCCTTGGCGCTGGCATTCAGGCAGAACCAGGAGATGGGGAAAGTACACGACCAGGTGTCCATCAGAAATCGCGTTCCCCAGACCCACCAGTGCGCCGCCCCGCCTGGCGATCGCGAGAGTATGCGAATTCCGCAGCCCCGCCAGCAGTTGCGCCGGCTTTGCTGCAGCGGACCAGCCGTTTGCAGCGTACAGCGCCACAACTTCCGCTTCTTCCAAGACATCGCTGATTGAGACACTGGTTTCCATACGCGTCTAACGTCGGAGTTGACCGGCACGCGCCGGCGCTGCGCCGCACGGCGTAGGCTTGTCCACACGCCTTGCGGCGCAGTGCCGGTGCGCGTCCGCGTCCGCGTCCGCGTCGAACGAAATGTTATGGCGCAAGATCCACATTCTTCTTGCTCGTTTCATCGTAGACCTTCAGCTGGACCTCGAATCCCATCGACACCAGGCGATCTCGCGCCCGAAACGTCATCTCGCGGACACGCGTAGAGGGCTGGTCTTCGAAAAGGATGATCAAAAGTGGATTCGGTTCGCGCTTGGCCTTCGGATATTTGGCATACAAGTCACCAGATCGGACAAAGCCAATGTACGTACCGAGCTTGTAATCAAGCTGCTTCTCCACCACTGAGCCTTCCACGGGCTTGTCAACGCTTAGCAGCAGCGCAGGTTGCCCCGTTTGGGCATGCACGAAGACAGCGTCAATTCTGTCGCCGTCATCTAGGCCGCGCGCCAGCGACAGAGATGCGCAGATTAGAAGTGCTCCGAACAGAGCGGCTCTTCGCATTTGCGCTCTAACGTCGGAGTTCACCGGCACGCAGCGGCATTGCGCCGTGGGGCGTACGCTCACCAGCACGCTTCGCGGGCGCAATGCCCGCTGCGTGTCCGTGTCGAACGACCTGTTAGACATCAGGCGCACCCACGTCGAATTCGAACCGGTCGAACATCCCGCCTCCAATCTGCTTCTGGCTATGGTGCCTGAAACCAAAGCTCTCGTACACGGATCGCAGCTTGGGACGGTTTGCAACGCAGTCCAGGCGAAGAAAGAGAAGACCCTTTTCCCGAGTCAATCGCACCGCATGACCGAGCAGCTGGTGCGCGAACCCGCGCCCCTGCTTCCCAGGAAGTACCGCTAGCTTGTGCAGGTAGGCAGACGTCCCCTCGGGGATCTCGGGCCAGAACACGGGATCCTGCAGCTGAAGCCGAAAGGCGCCTACGACCTCCTCGCCATCGAACCCCACGTGATACAGGCTGCTCCGAATGTGCGGTTCCACAGCGGTCTCGCTCACCTCGGCGAGCGTCCAGAGCGCCTCGCCTCGCGTGACCAACTTCACTGCGGCGGCAGACAGTACGCGCGCAACGGCGGCTACATCCGCAGGCTCAGCGACACGGACGTGCATTCCTGAGGTCTAACGTCGGAGTTGACCGGCGACCGGGAGGGGTGTGCGCGAAGCGCACGGAAGCACCTGGGCGTCCGTGTCGAACGACCTGTTAGCCCGCATGGCACCCGTTCGCGCATTCATTTCCTGCACTGCATGTCCACGTACGCACATCATTTCAGGCGGCGACTACGACACGGCGCTCCGTCATGAGAACGCGCACAAAGCCGACCGCGAGCAGGAGTTCAACCGCGGCGCTCACTAGGATACCGCGCGCCGCATTGCCCACGGCAAACTCATAAACACCCACAAGGGCGAGAAGGAACAATGCAACGGCCGCTCCTCTAGCTATGGCAGAGCGGGCCGGGGACTCTTCCGTAGAACGGGCCGCGAAGAAAATCGCGGAAAGGCCCAGATAAACAGCGCCCATTCGGCGCCCCATGAGCAGAACGCCTTCAGTCGGGTCGACCTGCCATCGCCCCACTACGAGGTGTCCGGCGAATAAGTAGCCGATTCCCAAGATGAAGGCGATGACCGCGGCGGTAGTCGCGATGGCGCGGAAGGTCACGTTTGCTCCTCATCTGAAGCCACACGGCAAGTAGTCGCGTTGTATCCTTGCGCCGACCGAAACGCAATAGCTCGCAGGACAAGTGGCACCCGTGATGCGCGTCCGACGCAAGCCGCTGATGCGGGCTAACGTCGGAGTTGACCGGCGGACAGTAGGCGGGCAACGCCCGCCGATAAGACGTCCGTGTCGATTGACCTGTTCGACCGCATGCCTCAGACGCTGGGTGCGCTGCCGCGACGCTCATGCCAGAACGCAACGACTTCAAGAGTGCTGCGCCGCACCCGGTAGTAAATGAAATAGTGGATTCTCCCGAGGTAGAGCCGCCGCACGACCTCGGAGCCAGGCGTCTCGACTTTGCTGCCAATGCCAGGCTCAAGAACGAGCATTTCAAGCGCACCGCGCAGGTCTGCCATGAGGGCGCCTGGCGCCGCGGGCCGATTCTCGGCCCACCAGTTTGCTGCGGCCTCGATCTGCCGCTCTGCGCGCGGCTTGATGCGGACTTGAAGCGCCAAGTTCAGCAGAAGCGCTGAAGGCGAGAGAACAATTCCTCGGCGGATATACCTTCTTCCGAGTCGGCCTCGTCGAGGGCTTGAAGCAGTTCTGCTTCGTCTTCGGGCGAGAGCTTCACGGCAGGCGCACCATCACGAGTGAGGATAGTCACAGTAGTCCCCTCGGGCAGGTCAAGACCTTCCACGACAACCTTGCCATTCACGACTGTTCCAGTTGCGAGCTGCATAGAACAATGGTACTCCGATCACCAACTGCGGTCCATGCTGCGGTCGAACGTCGGAGTTGACCGGCGCGCAGCGGCATTGCGCCGCGAGACGTATGCTCCCGCGCACGGGTCGCGGCGCAATGCCGCTGCGTGTCCGTGTCGAACGGCCTGTTAGCCCGCATGTGCGCGTGCGTTGTGCTTGCCTTTTTCACTGCGGCCCCACTTCAGTTTACAAAATGGTAGTACAGGGTCACGGCCGCCCCAAGTGCCATAACACCCAACAACAGGGACGCTTCAACTCGTGTCCCGATCTTGTCCCACTGCTCGCCAGTGAGCTTCTTCCGTTGCCAGAGACGCGCCACCGCCGCAACCACAACGACGAGAGCTGCCACCCCGGTATAGAACAACACCAGAACTGAGTTCTCAGGCGTCATCGTAGTTCCGGTGCGGCCTAACGTCGGAGTTGACTGGCACGCAGCGGCATTGGGCCGCAAGGCGTACGCTCGCAAGCACGCTTTGCGGCGCAATGCCGCTGCGCGTCCGCGTCGAACGACCTGTTAGACGGCACTCGCAGCGCCCCTTCCTGTGCGGCGGACAATGTAAACCAGGAAGACCGCAGGAACGGCCAGTAACAGGCCGAGCACGGCAGCCCCAAGTAGCCCAGGCGCGAAATACCACGTCGCCGCTACGGCAAACCACCAAGCGAACAGCAACGGTCCGTTTGCCAGTGCCAAGACGAGATGAGATCTCCAGGAGCCACGCACGAGAAAGTGACCAGCCGACAGGACGGCAAACGCGCTTCCAAGAAGTGCCACACCCAGTGCTGCCCGCGGCGTGAAGCGAAGTTCAAAGGCGGCAAATGGCAGTGCGAGTGCGACAGCCAAAGCTGCGAGGCTCGCAAAGGCCAGAGGGTGTGCGCGCCGGAAGTCCATTGCC
>JAQGMY010000217.1 GCA_028292105.1 Ramlibacter sp. | reverse complement strand
GGCGCTGGCGGCGGCAGCTGGCCCGGCGCCACGTCGCCCTGCCGCTGTGGTTCGCCGTGGTGGGTCTCGTCACGGCCGGCCTCTCGTCCAACCCCGACCGCGCGCTGCTGCTGGCCTTGCCGGCGTTGGCGACGCTCGCCGCCTTCGCCTTGCCGACGCTGGAACGCAGCGTCTCCGCGCTGATCGACTGGTTCACGCTGCTGTTCTTCAGCGGCTGCGCGCTGGTGATCTGGGTGATCTGGATCTCGATGCAGACGGGGGTGCCGCCCAAACCGGCGGCCAACGTGGCCCGGCTCGCGCCCGGCTTCGTGCCGAGCTTCTCGCTGCTGCCCTTCGTGGTGGCGCTCGCCGCCACGATCGCCTGGATCGCCCTCGTGCGCTGGCGCACCAAGCGCAGCCGCGAAGCGATCTGGAAAAGCCTGGTGCTGCCCGCCGGTGGCGCTGCGCTCGGCTGGTTGCTGGTCATGACGCTGTGGCTGCCGGTGCTGGATTACGCGCGCAGCTACACCACCGTGGTCCAGGCACTCCAGTCGCGCATGGACAAGCCTGGCTGCGTGCAGGTGTTCGGCCTGACGCGGGCGCAGGTGGCGTCGCTGCGCTTTCACGGCGGCATGGACCTGCAGCCGGAAGGCAGCACCACCATCTGCCCGTGGCTGATCACCGCGCAGGACCTCAAGTTCGCCGTGCCCACCGCCCTGCAGCCGCGGCGCTGGCAGCTGGTGGCAACGGTGCGGCGACCCACCGATGCGAACGACAACCTGCTGCTGTACAAGCGAAGGTGACGGAACGCGGGATCATCGCGCGCCACGCCGGCACGGTGCTGGCGGGGCAGCTGGCGACCATGGCCTTCGGCGTCACCGACACCATCGTCGCCGGTCGCTACTCGCAGCAGGCGCTGGCGGCGCTGTCGGTCGGCTCCGCCGTCTACATCACGGTCTTCGTCGCCATGATCGGCATCTTCCAGGCGCTGCTGCCGGCATGGGCCGAACTGCACGGCGGCGGGCGCCACGCGGACGTCGGGCGCTCGGTCCGGCAGGCGCTGTACCTGGCCGCCCTGGCCGCCGTGGTCGGCGTGGTGGTCCTGCTGTTCCCCAACGCCTTGCTCAAGGGCACCGAGGTGCCGCCGGGGCTGCAGGACGAAGTCCGCAGCTACCTCGGCGTGCTGGCGCTCGCCCTGCCGGCGGCCCTGGTCTTTCGCATGTACAGCACCTTGAACCAGAGCCTGGGCAAGCCCCAGCTGGTGACGTGGCTGCAGCTCGCGTCGCTGGTGCTGAAGGTGCCGCTGACGATCTGGTTCGCGTTCGGCGGCCTGGGCCTGCCGGCCATGGGGGCGGTCGGCTGCGCCTGGGCGACGGTGGTGGTGAACTGGCTGTTCGTCGCGATCGCCGTGTGGCTGATTCGCACCGATGCGCTCTATCGGCCTTACGCCATCTGGCGGCGGATCGAGCGACCGCACTGGCAGACCATCGGCCAGTTCGCGCGGCTGGGCGTGCCGGCCGGCCTGTCGATCATGGTGGAGGTCACCTCCTTCACCATGATGGCGCTGCTGATCGCCCGGCAGGGCACGCTGCCGGCCGCCGCGCACCAGATCGCCGCGAACCTGGCAGCCATGATGTACATGGTGCCGCTGTCCATTGCCATCGCCACCAGTGCGCGCGTGAGCTTCTGGCTGGGCGCCGGCGACCCGAAGAAGGCCCGCGCCGCCATCCGCACCGGCTTTCGCATCGGTTTCGCCCTGTCGATCACGCTGGCCTGCGTCGTGGTGCTCGCGCGGCACGGCATCGCCTCGGTCTACTCGGCGGACCGCGAGGTGGCGGCGCTCGCCGCCGGCCTGCTGGCGTGGCTGGGCGTCTACCATCTTGGCGATGCGACCCAGGCGCTGTGCGTCTTCGTGCTGCGCTGCTATCGGGTGGCGGTGGCGCCGCTGGTGGCGTATTGCCTGCTGCTGTGGGGAGTGGGCGTCTACGGCGGCTACCAGCTGGCGTATCGCGGCGTCGGCCCTTGGCCGGCGCAGCAGAGCCCTGCAACCTTCTGGATGGCCAGCAGCGTGGCGCTGGGCCTGCTGGCTTTCATCCTGCCGCTGATCCTGTGGCGGGCGGCGCGGGCTCACCGCCCGGCGTGACGGCCAGCGGCCGCACCCGCGCCGCCGGCAGCACCAGCGCGAAAGTCGATCCCGTGCCGGGCGTGCTCTCCACCCTGAGTTCGCCGCCATGCCGCTGCGCCACGTGCTTGACGATCGCCAGCCCGAGCCCGGTGCCGCCGGTTTCGCGCGAGCGGCTGCGGTCCACCCGATAGAAGCGCTCGGTCAGCCGGGGCAGATGTTCCGGCGCAATGCCCGGGCCGGTGTCGCGCACCGCCAGCTCGAAGCGGCCGGGCGTGACTTCACCGGCGCGCACTTCCACCACTCCGCCGCCGGGCGTATAGCGCACCGCGTTGCTCACCATGTTGGACAAGGCACTCTGCAATTCGCCGGCCGCACCGCCCAGCGCCACGGACGGCGCAGCGGGAAAGCGCAGATCCAGCTTCTTGCCCAGGGCCTTGGCCAGCGCCTGCGCCTCCTGCTGGCTCTGCATGACGAACGCCGACAGCGGCGTCCACTCGCCCTGGTTCGGCAGCGGGCTGCCCTCCAGCCGGGACAGCGTCAGCAGGTCGTTCACCAGCATCTGCATGCGCTGCGCCTGCTGGCCCATCATCTGCAGGTAGCGGTCGCGTTCCTCCTTGGGCAGGTCGAGGCTTTGCAGCGTCTCGACGAATCCCGCCAGCACCGTCAACGGCGTGCGGATCTCGTGCGACACGTTGGCGACGAAGTCCCGCCGCATGATCTCGGCCTGCTCCACCGCGGTGACGTCACGCGACAGCAGCAGCAGCCGGCCTTCGCCATAAGGGTGCAGCCGCAGCGACAGCTTCACCGGCCGCGCCGGGGAGCTCGCCGGTGCCGGAACGATCACGTCGTGCAGGTAGCTGCGCCCCTGGTAGAAGGCGTTGAAGGCTGGATCACGCACGAGGTTCGTCAAGTGCTGGAACTGGTCGCGCTGCGGATCCAGGCCGAAGTGCCCGGCGGCCGTGTCGTTCACCCATTCGATGCGCCCCTGCGCGTCCAGCAGGACCACTCCGTTCGGTGAACCGCGGATGGCCTCGAGGAAAGCTTCCAGCCGGCGCTCCGCCTCTTGGTGCTGCTTCTCGCGACTGGCGAGCGCCCGGCGCATGCGGTCGACCGCTTCACCCCAGAGGCCGCCGATGCGCGGCAGTGCGCGGGTGTCCGGCGCGCGCAGCCAGCGCAGCACGCGCAGGCCCCGCCAGCTCTCGAAGACGAACCAGCCGAGGGCGCCGAGCCCCAGCCCGGCGGCGGCCCCGCGGTCGCCAGCCAGGAACGCGCCGGCCAGTGCGCCGGCGACGCACAGGAACAGGAACAGGAAGACGCGGGCCGTCATTCAGCGTGCGACGCGCCCCTCAGGCAGCTTCGCGCGAGCCGGTCGCCGGCTGCGACGTGATGCGGTAACCGGCGCCGCGCACGGTCTCCACCAGGGCTCCGCCGGCGCCCAGCGCCTCACGCAGGCGCTTCACGTGGACGTCCACGGTGCGCTCCTCGATGAACACGTGGTCGCCCCAGACGCGGTCCAGCAGCTGCTGGCGGCTGTGCACGCGCTCGGGATGCGTCATCAGGAAGTGCAGCAGCTTGAATTCGGTGGGACCGACCTTCAGCGGGCGCCCTTGCCAGGCGACCCGGTGGGCTGCGGCATCCAGCATGAGCCCACCCAGCGTGACGTGCTCCTCCGTCTTCTCCGGGGCGCGGCGGCGCAGGACCGCCCGGATGCGCGCCAGCAGCTCCTGGGTCGAGAAGGGCTTGGTGATGTAGTCGTCGGCGCCTGCGTCCAGGCCTGCCACCTTGTCCGGTTCGTCGCCGCGGGCGGTGAGCATCAGGATCGGCACCGCACGGGTGCGCCCATCGGCACGCCAGCGTTTCGCCAGCACGACCCCGCTCTGCCCCGGCAGCATCCAGTCCAGCAGGATGGCATCGGGCAGCACCGCGTCGATCTCGCGCTGGGCCGACTCGCCGTCCTCGGCCCACACCGGCGCCATGCCGTTGTGGCGCAGGTTCACCGCGATCAGCTCGGCGATCGCAGGCTCGTCCTCGACGATCAGGATGCGTGGCTGCTGTTTCATGCGCTGGCTACTTCACGGTCGATTCGATGTGCTCCATCGAGCTGTGGCGAACGTCGGCGCCTTTCACCACGTAGATGATGAATTCCGCGATGTTCTTGGCGTGGTCGCCGATGCGCTCGATCGCCTTGGCGACGAACAGCAGGTCGAGACTGCTGGAGATGGTGCGGGCGTCTTCCATCATGTAGGTGATCAGCTTGCGCACGAAGCCGTCGAACTCCTGGTCGAGCAGGTCGTCCTCCTTCAGGATCGAGACGGCCGCGGCGGTGTCCAGGCGGGCGAACGCATCCAGCGCCTTGCGCAGCTGGGCGGACGCGAGGTCCGCCGCCACCCGCAGTTCGCCTGACGGCAGCGTGCGCACCGAGCCGCTCTTGGCGATGATGGAGCGCACCATGCGCGCGATGCGCTCCGCCTCGTCGCCCACGCGTTCGAGGTTGGCGGTCGTCTTGGAGATCGCCATCAGCAGCCGCAGGTCGCGCGCCGTCGGTTGCCGCCGGGCGATCACCGACGAGAGTTCGCGGTCGATGTCCACTTCCATCTGGTTGACGCGGGACTCGGTGGCGATCACTTCATTGGCCGCGTCCTCGTTGAAGTTGCCCAGGGCGTAGATCGCCTTGTGGATCTGCGACTCCACCAGGCCGCCGAGCTCCATCACCCGCGAGGAGAGCGAATTCAGCTCGGTATCGAACTG
>JAQGMY010000182.1 GCA_028292105.1 Ramlibacter sp. | reverse complement strand
GGCAATGTTGGTCAGCGAGAGGCCGAAGACCTCCATGCTCCCGAAATGGTTCAGTTCGTCTGTCATGCGGACAGGCTACGAAGGTGCGGGACGGCGGGAAAGAGGAGGCCGCTCCTGATGGTTGTAGGTTCGGATTACCTGTGAGGAGGGCAGGCTCAGCGGGGCGGAGCACCTGCGTGGGAATGACGGGGGAGCAGGTGGGCGGTGACCAGGTCCGGCGCGTCGAGCATGAGGTCGTGGCCGTGCGGGAGGTGGTGGACCTGCCAGCCTCGCCCTGCCAGCTGCTGGCTCGCGGTCTCGAAGCTCGCCTGCGGATAGGCCGCCGCGCGCAAGTAGATCCGCGTCTTCACGTCGTCCAGCGCAAGAGGCCCTGGCAGCACATCGACGAAGCTCTTGAAAGGCTGGGGCGTGCACTGGCGGTCGACCCAGTCGGCGTCGGCCTCGTTGACCCGGAAGGCACGCGCCGCGACCGGCGGAATGCAGGGGCCCGCCGCCGTTTCATAGCGCAGCGCCTCGAAGCGGGCGCGCGCGGCCGGACCGGAAATGTCGAGCAGCGACTTGCCGTCTTCCGGCACGAAGGCATCGACCAGCACCAGCGACTTGATGCGCGCGCGTTCCGCGGCGAGCACGCCACCGCACACCATGCCGCCGTACGAGTGGCCGACCAGGACGACGTCGTCGAGCTGCTCCCAGCGCAGCAGGTTCACGATGTCGTCGACGTGGGTGTGCAATCCCACGCCAGGCGAGAGCAGGTGCGAGCGATCGGCCAGGCCGGTCAGCGTTGGCGCGTAAACGCGCGCACCCGCGGCCAGCAAGCGGTCGGCGACGCGGCGCCAGCACCAGCCGCCGTGCCAGGCGCCATGCACCAGAACGAAGGTGGCCGGCATGCCGGCGCTCAGTGGGTCACCGAGCCGCCGTCCACCACGATCACCTGGCCCGTGACGAAGTCGCTGTCGCCGCTGGCCAGGTACACCAGCGTGCCGGTGAGGTCGTCGGGCACTTGCTCGCGCTTGATGCAGCGCGTGGCCACGTTGGCCGCCGCGATGCCGCCGTGCCAGTCGTCGTTGCCCACCACGTTCGCGCTGAGCGTGAGGCCCGGCGCCAGCGTGTTGACGCAGATGTTGTCGTTGCCCAGCTCGCGGGCGAGGCAGCGCGCCATCGCCACCACGGCGCCCTTGGACGTCACGTAGTGCAGGAACATCGGCGTGCCCTTGAACACGGTGCCCGAGGCCACGTTGATGATCTTGCCGTAGCGCTGCTTGCGCATCACCGGCGTGACGGCCTTGGCGCACTCGAACGAGCCGCGCACGTTCACGGCCATCAGCTGGTCCCACTCGTCCGACGTGATCTGCTCGAAGGGCTTGAGCTTGATGCTGCCGAAGATGGCGGCGTTGTTCACCAGCACGTCGATGCGGCCGAAGCGCTGGACGGCGGCATCCACCATCGCCTGCACCGACGCAGCCGAAGTCACGTCGGTGTGCAGGCCCAGGGCGACGCCGCCTGCCGCCGCGATCTTGGCCGCCACCGGCGCGGTGTCCAGCACGTCGGCGCAGACGACAGCGGCGCCGGCCTGCGCCAGCGCCAGCGCATAGGTCTCGCCGATGCCCTGCGCCGCGCCGGTGACGATGGCCACGCGGCCCTTCAGGCGATCCGGAGTGAAGATTGGCGCGGCCATGATCAACGCGCCGCCGGCAGCAGGAACTTCCACTGCTTCTTTTCCACGTCCGCGGCCAGCACGGTGGCCGGGATGTGGCCGTCGCCCGTGTCGCGCATCGTGTACTTGTAGGCGCCGGTGAAAGTCTTGAGCTTCACGAACTCGTTCTTGATCAGCTCGCGCGCCTTCTTCACATCGGTGTTGCCGTCGATGCCAGTGCGCCGCATGATGTCGGCGTACAGCAGCACGCCGTCGTAGCCGATCGCCCAGTTCGCCAGGTTCGGCGGCGTGCCGATCTGCGCATCGCCCTTGGGCAGCACGCGCTTGACCAGGTTGGCGTACACCGTGCCGTCGGTGCCGGCCTGGCCCGCTTCGTTGGTCGACCAGCCGATCACGTGCCAGTTGCGCCCCATCTCGCCCACCATGTTGATGAAGGGTCCCGACCACAGGATGCTGGTGTTGAGGATGGGCGCCTTCACGCCTTGCGCGGTGAGGTCCTTGGCCAGCAGCATGGCCTGCGCCGGGAAGGCCGCCGCCAGGATCGCGTCCGGATTGCGGCTCTTGACCTGGATGGCCGCGGCCGACAGGTCGGTGGCGCGCGAGGAGAACTCGACCGTCTCCAGCACTTCCAGGCCGTTCTTCTTGGCGAGTTCGGCATAGGCGTCGGCGGCCGCCTTGCTGGAGGCCTCGCGCACGTCGGCGACGATCACCACCTTCCTGGTCTTCGGATACGCCTTGAGGAAGTCGCGCAGGCCCTCGGGCATCAGCGTGTCGTCGGCCGGCTCGATGCGGATGGTCCACGGCTTGATGGTCACGCCGGGCTTCGTCGCATTGACGCTGATGGCCGGCATGTTGATCTGGTTGGCCAGCGGGCTGACCGTCTCCCACTGCGTCCCGGTCATCGGGCCGATCACGCCGAAGTGGCCTTCGCCGGCGTACTTGCGAAACAGCAGCACGGCCTGGCCGGGGTCCGTCGTCGAGTCGTTGACGTCCACCTGCAGCAGGCTGCCGTTGATGCCGCCCTTGGCGTTGATGTCCTCCACCGCCAGCCGCACCACGATTTCCTGGATCTTGCCGTAGCTGCCCAGCGGGCCGGTCAGCGGCGTGATCAGGCCGATCTTCACCGGCGGCTT
>JAQGMY010000160.1 GCA_028292105.1 Ramlibacter sp. | reverse complement strand
CAAGGCCAGCCGCTGGTGCTGCTGCACAGCAACGGCTGCTCGCTGCACGAATTCCACGCGGTGATCGAGCCGCTGGCGCGCAAGTACCGCGTCTATGCGCTCGACCTGCCGGGCCAGGGAGACTCCGATCCCCTGGGCTGCCACTACACCTATGAGATGTATGCGGATGCGATCGCGGCCTGGATGGACGCGATGCAAATTCCGCGCGCGCACGTTGCCGGAAGCTCGATCGGCGGCGTGGTCTGCCTGGCGCTGGGCCTGCAGCATGCCGAGCGGCTGCACTCCCTGGTGCTGGTCGAGACGCCGATCCGCTCCGGTGAGGCCTGGGCCAAGCGCTGGTTCACGGTGGAGGGCAACTTCGCGCTGCCGCTGCAGCCCTTCGACGCGGTGGCCTCGCGCCTGCGCGGGCTGACGCCCGAGTTCCACAAGCGCTGGAACATCGACCGCAGCAAGGCCGGCGCGCACACCATGATGGATGCCATGTGGGCGGTGCGCGAATACGACGCGCTAGGCGCACTGGCGAAGCTGGACGTTGCCACTTTCGCCATCCTGGGCAGCAACGGCCCGGTCGGGGACGGCCTCGCGCCGCTGCAGGCCAAGATCGGCGACAAGCGCATCGCCGTCATGCAGAACTGCGGCCATTTCCCGATGCTGGAAGAGCCGGAGGAATTCGTCCAACGCCTCCTGGCGTTGCTGGCCCAAGCGGATTGACCCCCCGCCCCCATAGCGGGAGTGAGCGCGAAGCCGAACTCCACGGCTCCCCGCGCCTGTCATCTGAGCGACTCCCCCGAAAAGAAACCCAACCACGACAGGGTTAACTCGCACTCCAATCCCCGCCGCCAGGCGAAGAATGGAAAGACAACGAAGCAGTCGATGGGGAAACGTTCCTTTCTCTAGGGGGGCTCCCGATTGGCTTGTTCGATCCTCATCGCGGCAGCCGGCTGGCCGGCGCCCTGCCCGAGTGCGTGATGGAACTCGTGCTCGACGCCATCGGCAAGAAGGTCGGCGCGCAGCCGTGGCTGTATGAGCTGAGCCTGGCGCCCCGCAGCGGCGCCGTCACGGTCTTGCTGGGCGCCACGCAGGCCGGCAAGACCAGCCTGTTGCGCATCATGGCCGGGCTCGACCGGCCCAGCAGCGGCGCGGTCCGGGTCGACGGCCGCGACGTCACCGGCTTGTCGGTGCGCGAGCGCGACGTCTCCATGGTGTACCAGCAGTTCATCAACTACCCGTCGCTGCGGGTGGCCGACAACATCGCTTCGCCGCTGCGGCTGCGCGGCGCCCGCGGCATCGCCGCTCGCGTGCGCGACATCGCCGCCCGCCTGCACATCGACGCTTTCCTCGACCGTTATCCGAGTGAACTGTCCGGCGGCCAGCAGCAACGCGTGGCGTTGGCCCGCGCGCTGGCCAAGCAGGCGCCGCTGATGCTGCTCGACGAGCCACTGGTGAACCTGGACTACAAGCTGCGCGAAGAGCTGCGCGACGAGCTCACGCAGCTGTTCGCCACCGGCGACACCACGGTGGTCTACGCCACCACCGAGCCGGCGGAGGCCCTGCTGCTGGGCGGCTACACCGCGGTGCTCGATGCCGGCGAGCTGCTGCAGTACGGGCCCACCGCCGAGGTGTTCCATGCGCCACGCTCGCTGCGCGTGGCCCGCGCGTTCAGCGATCCACCGATGAACCTGATTGCGGCGGAGACCGCTTCGCTGGGCGTGCGGCTGCAGGCCGGGCCCCAGCTGTCGATCCCGCTGCCGGCTGCCGCTTCCAAGGCGTTGACCATCGGCGTGCGCGCCGGTGCGCTGCGGATACGGCAGCGCGATGGCGACGTCGCCCTACCTGGGCTGGTGGAGCTGGCGGAGATTTCCGGCTCCGACACCTACGTGCACGCGCAGACCGCCGCCGGCCGCGTGGTGGCCCAGCTCACCGGCGTGCACTACTTCGCCCTGGGCGCCGAGGTCACGCTGTACCTGAATCCGGCACAGGTGCACGTCTTCGACGCCGCGGGCGACCTGCTGGTGGCGCCGCACCGCGGCGTGGGGGCAAGCTGATGGCGCGCATCAACCTCGACCTGGCGCATTCCTACCTGCCGCATCCGCGCGCGGACGACGACTACGCGCTGCTGCCGCTGCGCATGCAGTTCGACGACGGCGGCGCGTATGCCTTGCTGGGGCCCTCGGGCTGCGGCAAGACCACGTTGCTGAACCTGGTGTCGGGCCTGCTCGCGCCCTCGCAGGGCAGCGTCATGTTCGACGGCCGCGACGTCACGCGCGACTCGCCACAGCAGCGCAACATCGCGCAGGTGTTCCAGTTCCCCGTCATCTACGACACGATGACGGTGGCGCAGAACCTGTCCTTCCCGCTGCGCAACCGTGGCATGCCGGCGGACCGCATCCGTGCCCGCGTCGCCCAGGTGGCGGAGATGCTGGAGCTGTCGGGGCAGCTGGACCAGCGCGCCGTGCACCTGGCCGCCGACGCCAAGCAGAAGATATCCCTCGGCCGGGGGCTGGTGCGCGAGGACGTGTCGGCGGTGCTGTTCGACGAACCGCTCACCGTGATCGACCCGCACCTGAAGTGGCAGCTGCGGCGCAAGTTGAAGCAGATCCACCAGGAGCTGCGGCTCACGCTGATCTACGTCACCCACGACCAGGTCGAGGCCCTCACCTTCGCCGACGAAGTGGTGGTGATGACGCGCGGCCGCGCCGTGCAGGTGGGCAGCGCCGACGCCCTGTTCGACCGCCCGCAGCACACCTTCGTGGGCCACTTCATCGGCTCGCCGGGCATGAACTTCCTGCCGGCGCACGCGGAAGGCGGCACGCTGGTGGTCGCAGATCGGTTGTTGCCGGTGCCGGTCGACCGCAGCCTGCCGGCGGGTCCCCTCAAGCTGGGCGTGCGCCCCGAGTACCTCCAGCTGGCGCCGGCGCAGGCGGCCGGCGCCATCCCGGCGGCGGTGGTCAGGGTGCAGGACCTCGGTACCCATTTCCTGCTGACGGCCAATGCCGCCGGCCACCCGCTCAAGGCGCGCCTGGAGCCGGACCGGGGCGCGCCGGCCAGCGGCGATACGGTGTGGCTGCAGGTGCTGGGTGCGCGCACCTGCTTCTACCGCGACGAGGAGCTGGTCGCATGACGCCCGCCAAGCCCGTGAACCAGAAGGCCTGGCTGCTGGTGCTGCCGGTGCTGGTGTGCGTCGCCTTCTCCGCCGTGCTGCCGCTGATGACGGTGGTGAACTACTCGGTGCAGGACATCATCTCGCCGGAGCGGCGCGTGTTCGTCGGCACCGAATGGTTCTCGCAGGTGCTGCGGGACGAGGACTTGCACGCGGCCCTGCTGCGGCAGCTGGGCTTTTCGCTGGCGGTGCTGGCCGTCGAGATCCCGCTCGGGATCCTGCTGGCGCTGTCGATGCCGGCGCAGGGCTGGCGCGCCTCGCTGGTGCTGGTGCTGGTGGCGCTGTCGCTGCTGATCCCCTGGAACGTGGTCGGCACGATCTGGCAGATCTATGGCCGCGCCGACATCGGCCTGCTGGGCGCGGCGCTGCGCAAGCTGGGCCTCGACTACAGCTACACCGGCAGCGCGCGCGATGCCTGGCTGACCGTGCTGGTCATGGACGTGTGGCACTGGACGCCGCTGGTGGCGCTGCTTTGCTTCGCCGGGCTGCGCTCGATTCCCGACGCCTACTACCAGGCCGCCCGCATCGACGGCGCCAGCCGCTTCGCCGTGTTCCGGTACATCCAGCTGCCCAAGCTGCGCGGCGTGCTGATGATCGCGGTGCTGCTGCGGTTCATGGACAGCTTCATGATCTACACGGAGCCCTTCGTGCTGACCGGCGGCGGGCCCGGCAACGCCACCACCTTCCTGTCGCAGTACCTGACGCAGAAGGCGGTGGGCCAGTTCGACCTGGGGCCGGCGGCCGCTTTCTCGCTGATCTACTTCCTGATCATCCTGCTGTTCTGCTTCGTCCTCTACAACTGGATGCAGCGCGTCGGCACCGGCACCAAGGAGGAAGCACCATGAAGACGCCGCGCTTTCGCGCCCGCACCGTGTTCCTGGTCGCCTACCTGGTGTTCGCGCTGCTGCCGATCTACTGGATGGCGATGATGTCCTTCAAGACCAACGAGGAGATCCTCTCCAGCTTCTCGCTGTGGCCGGTGCATTTCACCTGGCACAACTACCACACGATCTTCACCGACGTCTCCTGGTACTCCGGCTACATCAACAGCCTGATCTACGTGGCCATCAACACGGTCATCTCCGTCACGGTGGCCCTGCCCGCCGCCTATGCCTTTTCGCGCTACAGCTTCCTGGGCGACAAGCATGTCTTCTTCTGGCTGCTGACCAACCGCATGACGCCGCCGGCGGTGTTCCTGCTGCCCTTCTTCCAGCTCTATACGACGGTGGGCCTGATGGACACGCACATCGCGGTGGCGCTGGCCCACCTGGTGTTCAACGTGCCGCTGGCGGTGTGGATCCTGGAAGGCTTCATGAGCGGCATCCCGCGCGAGATCGACGAGACGGCGTACATCGACGGCTATTCCTTCCCGCGTTTCTTCGTCGTCATCTTCCTGCCGCTGATCAAGGCCGGCGTCGGCGTCGCGGCCTTCTTCTGTTTCATGTTCAGCTGGGTGGAGCTGCTGCTGGCGCGCACGCTCACCAGCGTGAACGCCAAGCCGATCGTCGCGACCATGACGCGCACGGTGTCGGCCTCCGGCATGGACTGGGCCACGCTGGCCGCCGCCGGTGTACTGACGATCCTGCCGGGCGCGGTGGTGATCTGGTTCGTGCGGCAGTACATCGCCAAGGGTTTCGCGATGGGCCGGGTTTAGCAGCTTCGAGGACAGACCAGGAGGGCAGCATGTTCGAGTGGATGGCCTGGACGACACCGGTGGCGGTGTTCTTCTGCTGCATCGTCCTGCTGCTGGCCGGCATGACCTTCTGGGAGTTGCGGGTGCCCACGGTGGAGCGCAAGGGCTGGCTGCCGATCGCCACCACGCGCGGCGATCGCCTCTTCATCGGCCTGCTGGCGGCCGGCTACGTGAACCTGGCGTTCGTCGGCCTGGCCGGCCGGATGGCGGCGTGGTTCTCCCTCGAACAGGAGCCGAGCGTGTGGATCGGTTTCGTGCTCTCCATGGCGGTGCTGGGGCTGGTGATGGCCCGCGGCTGACGCCGTTTGCTGAACGAGCCGTGGCCTGGAAGCTTCCCGGGGCCGCGGGCAGGTAGGCGCAGTCCGGGGAAGCACGCAACAAGGAGCTACCATGAAGATGCGTTACACGTCACTGGCGCTTGCCGCCGCGTGCGTTGCCGCCGGGCACGGCTGGGCCGGCGAGGCCGAAGCGAAGAAGTGGATCGACAGCGAGTTCCAGCCGTCGACCCTGAGCAAGGACCAGCAGATGTCCGAGCTCAAGTGGTTCATCGATGCGGCGAAGAAGCTGCAGGCCAGGGGCGTCAAGGAGATCTCGGTGGTCTCGGAGACCATCACCACCCACGAGTACGAATCGAAGACGCTGGCCAAGGCCTTCGAGGAGATCACCGGCATCAAGGTGAAGCACGACATCATCCAGGAGGGCGACGTCGTCGAAAAGCTGCAGACTTCCATGCAATCCGGCAAGTCGATCTACGACGGCTGGATTTCCGACAGCGACCTGATCGGCACGCACTACCGGTACGGGAAGATCATGAACCTGACCGACTACATGGCCGGCAAGGGCAAGGAGTTCACCAATCCGGGGCTGGACCTGAAGGACTTCATAGGCACCAAGTTCACGACCGCGCCGGACGGCAAGCTGTACCAGCTGCCGGACCAGCAGTTCGCCAACCTGTACTGGTTCCGCGCCGACCTGTTCGCGCGCCCTGACCTGCAGCAGAAGTTCAAGGCCAAGTTCGGCTACGACCTGGGCGTGCCCCTGAACTGGAGCGCCTACGAGGACATCGCCGAGTTCTTCACCAACGACGTCAAGACCATCGACGGCAGGCCGATCTACGGCCACATGGACTACGGCAAGAAGGACCCGTCGCTCGGCTGGCGCTTCACCGACGCCTGGCTGTCGATGGCCGGCGCCGCCGACATCGGCGCGCCCAATGGCCTGCCGATCGACGAATGGGGCATCCGCGTGGCGGCCGACAAGTGCACGCCGGTGGGGGCGTCGGTGTCGCGCGGCGGCGCGACCAATTCCCCGGCCGCGGTCTATGCGCTGACCAAGTACGTCGACTGGATGAAGAAGTACGCGCCCAAGGAAGCCACCGGCATGACCTTCGGCGAGGCCGGGCCGGTGCCGGCGCAAGGGCAGATCGCGCAGCAGATCTTCTGGTACACGGCCTTCACCGCGGACATGACGAAGCCGGGGCTGCCGGTGGTCAACGCCGACGGCACGCCCAAGTGGCGCATGGCGCCTGGCCCCAACGGGCCTTACTGGAAGCAGGGCATGCAGAACGGCTACCAGGACGTGGGTTCGTGGACCTTCTTCGCCAATCACGACCCGAACAAGGTGGCGGCCGCCTGGCTGTACGCGCAGTTCGTCACCGCCAAGACGACCTCGCTGAAGAAAACGCTGGTGGGCCTGACGCCGATCCGCGAATCCGACATCCAGTCGAAGGCGATGACCGACATGGCGCCCAGGCTGGGCGGCCTGGTGGAGTTCTACCGCAGTCCGGCACGGGTGGCGTGGAGCCCCACCGGCACCAACGTGCCCGACTACCCGAAGCTCGCGCAGCTGTGGTGGAAGAACGTGGCGCAGGCCGTCACCGGCGAGAAGACGCCGCAAGGCGCGATGGACACGCTGGCCGAAGAGATGGACCAGGTGATGGGCCGGCTGGAACGCGCCGGCATGGCCCATTGCCCGCCCAAGCTCAATGTCAAGAGCGATCCGGCCAAGTGGCTGAGCGACACGGGCGCGCCCTGGAAGAAGCTGGCCAATGAAAAGCCCAAGGGCCAGACCATTGCCTACGACAAGCTGCTGCAGGCGTGGAAGGACGGCAAGGCGCGTTGAAGCGGCAGCGGTCGGCCTGGACGTCAGCCCGGCCGCTTCGCTTCGTCCACCAGCCAGCGGCGCAGCAGCTGGATCTTCTGGTCACCCCGCTTCGCCGCCGGGTAGACCAGGCAATAGGCGTCGCGGCTGCGGTAGGCCGATTCGAAGGGAATGACCAGCCGCCCCGCGGCGACATCCTCGTTCACGAGCAGGCGCGGCAGCAGCGCGATGCCCAGGTTGCCGATCGCTGCCTGCATGATCATGTAGAAGTGCTCGAAGCGCGGCCCCTGCCAGACGTGGCTCAGGTCACCGCCCTTCGCCTCCACCCACTCGCGCCACAGGTTAGGCCGCAAGGTCTGCTGCAGCAGCGTGTGCTTCGCCAGGTCGCCGGACCCGTTCAGCGGTTCATGGCGCGCGAGGTAGGCAGGCGAGCACACCACCACCATCTCGTCCCCTACCAGCCGGTCCGACAGCACGCCCGGCCAGTCGTCCACGCCGTAATGGATTGCCGCGTCGATCGACTCGTTCGCCAGGTCGAAGGGCTTCGCGCGCGTGGACAGTTCGATCATGATTTCCGGGTGCGCATCGGTGAAGCGGTGCAGCCGTGGGATCAGCCATTTCGTGCCGAAGGCGGGCGGCGTCGCGAGGTGGAGGATGCCGCCCTTTCCCTGGTTCGCGAGCAGGTTCACCGTCGCCGCCTGCATCAATTGCAGCGCCGCGCGGATGTCCTGCACATAGATGCCGCCGGCGTCGGTCAGCACCAGGCGCTGCTTCACTCGCTCGAACAGCAGCACGCCAAGATACTCCTCCGTCAGCCGGATCTGGCGGCTGACGGCGCTCTGGGTCAGGTTCAGTTCGGCCGCTGCCTTGGTGAAGCTCAGGTGCCGCGCGGCGGCTTCGAAAGTCCGCAACGCGGACAAGCTCGGAAGTTGCCAGCCCATGCCAGGATTATCTCATTCGCTCATGACGTGATGAGCACACGTCGCTATCGCTCCAGTGCAGCAGCTGGGAAACTCAGGTAACTGTCGCCGGGCACCCTGAAGGCGCGCTCCACGCCGTGCAGGCGAAGAGAGTCCACGAGCACGCGGCGGCAGTGGGCAACCGGTCCGGGCGGGGTGCCGCGGTGCCGTGGGTGGGGGCATGTTGCCGGGGCATCGGGTTGCGTTTTGCTTCAGTGCCCGCAAGTCCAGGATTCGCGCGCCGCCACGTGCGCAGGGCAGGCCTGCCGCATTTGCCTTTTCACAATGAACCTCAGTCTCAACCGCCGCCAGGCCATTGCCGCTGCCATGGCATTCGCGCCAGCCGTGCGCGCGCAGGGCGACACTGCCGTGCGGCTGGTGGTGACCTTCCCCCCGGGTGGCAGCACCGACATGTCGGCGCGCATCCTGCAGGCGGAGTTGGGCCAGCGCCTGGGCCGCCCGGTTGTGATCGACAACAAGGCGGGCGCCGCCGGCCAGATCGCCACGGCACTGGTGGCGAAGGCGCCGGCCGACGGCAACACGCTGCTGGTGGCCTTCGATACGCATGCGATCAACCCGATCGCCAAGCCGCGTCTTCCGTACGACACGTTCAACGACTTCGCCGGCGTCACGCTCGCGGTGCGGTTCCCGCTGGTGATCGGCGCGTCCGCGTCGGTCCCGGCCAGCGACCTGCGTGGCTTCATCGACGCTGCGCGCAAGAGCCCGGGCAACTACAGCTACGCGTCCACCGGGCTCGGCTCGATGAACCAGCTGGTGATGGAGGAGATCAAGCGCAAGTCCGGTGTGTCCGTGCTGCACGTGCCGTATCCGGGCGCCGGTGCCGCGCTGCAGGCGGTGCTGGGCGACGTCTCGCAGCTGACCGCGTTGAGTTATGCGGTGCTGCGCGGCCAGATCGCGGCGGGCAGGATCAAGCCGCTGGCCGTGACGGGCTCCAGGCGCGTGCCCGAGCTGCCGAACGTGCCCACCGTGGCGGAGTCGGGCTTCCCCGGTTTCCGGGCCTATTCCTGGGTGGGCATCTTCGCCCCGCAAGGCACCCCCGCGGCCACGTTGCGCCAGCTCACCGAGGCGTTCCGCGCCACGCTCATGTCGCCCGACGTGCGTCGCAAGCTGGAGGAGGCTGGCTTCGAAGTGATGGCCACCGATGGGCCGGCGCTGGAGCGCCACGCCCGCGCGGAGCACCAGCGTTGGTCCGCATTCGTACGCGATGCGAAGCTGAAGCTGGAAAGCTGACCAATGACCTCGATGTTCCAGAACCTCATTTCGGGGGCACCCGCGAGCAGGGCAACGGCGCACCGGAGGCAAGGTATTAACACTTTCGCCCGTTGCGGCTTAAGCCGATTACCGCCTTCGGGCAGCCCGACAGACGAGAGACTCCCGCCAGTGGACAACGAGGAGATCCGCGGTGGAAGAGGACTTTCGAATCCAGTCATCGGTGCCGCCCGATCCCGGGCCGCTGCGTTGGACCCGCATGGGCGACTGACGAAGGCGCACGCTGCGCGCCTTGGGAGGAAGCATCATGAGACATAGCGCGGGAATGCCGCCGGCAGGTGCTGCCTCACGTCGGGGCGCGCAGGCCACCACGGGAGCGTTGCTCAAGAGCGCCCTTCGGCTGGCGGGCCTGGGCTGCTGGAGCTGGAACCTGGCGAGCGGGGAGCTCTCCTTTTCCGACGAGGCGGTGAGGATCTTCGGCGGTGTCGCCGCGGATCAAAGCTTTCAAGCCTGGTTCGCCTGCGTCGATGCTGCCGATGCAAAGGCACTGCAGGCAGTGGAAGAACAGGTCCGCCGCGGCCAGCGCAGCTTCAGCTTCCAGTACAACTTCCGGCGGCCGGACGCAAGCCGAAGGCGCCTGAAGAGTGATGGAGAGGTGGTGTCGGTGGACGAACGCGGCGCACCGCTCATGCTGGCGGGCACTGTCCTGGACCTCGGCGATGCGGACTCGCCGCAAGCACCTGGCGGGCGCCGGCAGAACGGGCTCCTCAGCCTCGCGCACGCCAGCGACACATGGACCTGGGAGCAGGACGCGAGCTTGCGCTTCACGTCCGTGCAAGGGGGCGAGCGCACGCCCATTCCGGAGATGGCCGACGCCATCGGACGCCGGCGGTGGGAGCTTCCTCATGCCGTCCCCTTGAACGGTTCCTGGCACGACCATTGGCAATTGCTGGAAGCTCGCGAACCTTTCCACGGCTTCGAGTACTGCATCGGCCAGGGTCCCCACGCGTCGTACGCATCCACCTCCGGCGAGCCCTTGTACGAGGCCACTGGCGCCTTTCGCGGATACCGCGGAACGGCTCACGACATCACGCGCCGGGTGAGGGCGGAACAGGCGGCAGCGCATGCGTACCTGCTCCTGCAGCAGGCTTCCCGCCTGGGGCAACTGGGCGCCTGGACCCTGCGCGT